>CALGBY010000078.1 GCA_937886445.1 uncultured Clostridia bacterium
TTGGCCTGTTTTCCCCAATTTAGGGGTTGACAAAGGTCATTACATATCAGAAACATATCTTGATAAAAATCCGGAAGCGCCAGATGAGCGGCGCTTCCGGATCTGTTTTTTATGACCGGCGGTATTTATCTTGCAAAACGGGACATGAACAGCCAGGCCTGTTCACAGGTGTGCATACGGCACTCGTGCCCCTGCGGGCTGACGGAGGCCAGCTGTACCGTCATGTTCCCATCGGTATCGCTGAAGCTGTGCAGGGTGAGGATACTGTTTCTGGAAGCATCGGGTATTTTTTCAACGGTATCGCCGTTGATCCCCCAGATGCGGTTTTCCCACTGTTCTCTGTTTTCAAAACGCGCCGTGTATGCTTTGCGGACGCGGTTTACTCCAAATACCCACGCGATGCGGTCAAGACACTTTTCCGCTTGGAACGGAAGCTCCGGTAGAGGCGTCTCTTCACCGCCGGCATAAAAGACCGGAACGGGGGTATCCGTATTCATGCGGGGTGCTTTCTGACCGAACATGTTGAGGCCGACATCAAAGGTAGCATCCATCGGGGCAAGTGCGGCAAAGTATTCGGGATATTCCTGAAAGCAATCCCAGGTTTTGCAGCCGCCCATTGAAAAACCGGTCGCATAGATCCTGCGCCTGTCAATAGGGTAGATGCCGCAAAGCTGATCTATCAGCTGAACAGCTTCCGATGCTGTGACATCCATGTGATTTTCAACACAGATCAGCAGAAAACGGTATTTTTCTGCGATTCTCCACCAGCCGGATACATGCGAGATGTGCAGGGCGGAGTCTCCGCCGCCATGGAAGGCGACTACCACCGGAATATTGGCTTCATTCAACAGCCCGTTTGCGTAATATGCAAAGTATCCAACGGGATGCTCAGCAGAACCGGACCATCTGCCGGTGTTTTCCACGGTCGTTTTTACCCGGCAGATACCGTACTCCTCTGTCATGCTGTCCGGCGAGAAGACGGGCTCGTCTTCTATTACGCCGCACCAGCGTTTGAAACGGAATGTGAAGGAACGCCAGTCATTTTCGTATTCCGCTTCATCCTTTTCAAGGAGCCAGCGGCATCTTTCACGCAGTGCGCTGTTGATACTGCTGCTGTTGTTTACAGAGATCACAGCAATATCATCGCGTTCGGGCGCGGGGATCACAGAAAGACCTTCCAGGCAAACCGCAGAGGGCGTGATCTCCCCGGGTCCCCACAGATATTGACCGTTTACTGTTGTCAGCAGGTTTTTCGCGATATAGTCGGCCGCTTCTCCCTTGCCGTAGAGACATACGCGGAAAATGGCGCCGCGGATATAGTACTGATCGGGTCCTTTTCCGAAGAAGTCCTTTTGGATCAGCACGCCGCTTTCATAAAACGGTCCGATCTTTGTGTTCGCTATCAGTTCCCTGTAAAGCGAAACATCCGCGTTCTTCCATCCTCCCTCCGCGGTAGGATATACATAAACAACACATCCGTCAAAGCTCGAAGCAAGGGAGGAAAGCCCTGTGCCCTGCGCGTGCCGGATGGCTTCCTCTTCCGTGAACAGGGCTTCGGTAAGCACTACGGGGAAGGGAGCCTTGAAGCCGTAATTGATCACATCACCGGGAAAAGCCGTGTCGGGCTTAAACACGGTGGCAGTGAAGGTATCCCAGGTATGGCTCCAGACAGTACCTCCAGCGACTTTGCGGATATCAGGCATAACAGAAAGTCCCATCTCATTCACCTCACAGTATGATCATTGACTCCATTATAATATAGATTGCGGTGCCCGTAAACCGTACGGGCGGCAATTCGCAAGAAATGAACAGTATGCGGAGTATCTTTTTCGAAATGTTTTCTTTGCACAGATATCGGGATTATATTATAATAGCAATGTGCTTTCGGGCATATAAGGAACAGGACCGTCCTTCGCGGACGGGGAAGGAAGGTATTTATATGAAAAAAATGAGAACATTGTGTATTTTTCTTGTGTGTGCCGCGCTGCTCTTGTGTGCCTGCGGTAAAAACGGGGAAAAAATGAGCGCGAGGGAATATGTGTCCGGCAATCCCGAAGCCATTGAGGGGCTTACTGAAATGCCTGTCGATCTGATATATGATCTGACAGGCCTGGAAACGGAAAAATATACGGATATCCTGTTTTATGAAAGTGAAGACGGACTGGGTGCTTCCTGCCTGATCGTGCTGGTGGGAAAGGATACCGCTGCTGCCGATGAAGCTGAATCCTGCCTGAATAATTATCTTGAACAGCGCAAAGATGAAACGAGAAACTATCTTCCCGAAGAGTACGCGCTGCTTGAGAAAGCGGTACTGAAAAGAAAGGGTAATACCGTGCTTCTGTGCGCGGGCAAAAATTCGGAAAAAACATCCTCCGGCATAATGAACGGTATCTGAGAGAGGATGCTTATCTGCTGTCATGACTCAAAACAGCCTTTCACTGTTCATAATGACAGGAGACACGCTTGAAAATATTCAGATAAACCCATATAATATCCAGCGTATGGCACATGCGGGAAGTACATGCGCGTATACAGTATTTCTGAAAGGAAAGAAAAATGAAACTGAACGGACTGACGACAAAACAGGCAGAGGAAAGCAGGGCAAAATACGGCGCGAATACACTTACGCAGGTTCCGCCTACACCTCTTTGGAAAAAGCTTCTCGAAGGTTTTCGGGATCCGATGATCATCATACTGTGTGTGGCACTGGCAGTGCAGGTCATTCTTTTCTGCTTCGGAAAAGCGGAATGGTATGAGCCGGCGGGGATCCTGGTGGCGATCCTGATCGCTAACGGGGTTTCAGCTTTCAGCGAAAACAAGCAGGAAGGTAAAGCCGGCGCGCTGAAGGCTGAGGAGCAGGCCAGAGAAATGACCAAGGCGATCCGTGACGGTAAGCTGTGCGAGCTGCATGTAAGCGAAGTGGTCACGGGGGATATCATTTATCTTCAGGCCGGAGACAAGATCCCCGCGGACGGCGAGATCGCGGAGGGCGAGCTGAAGGTGGATCAGGCCGCGCTGAACGGCGAGACTGAAGAAGCCGAAAAGCATCCGAATGACACCGGTGAGCAGTACGATATCAAGGACCTGCTGAATAAGTATTATGCCTACCGCGGTACGGTGGTGTGCGGTGGTGAGGGCTATATGGAGGTCAAGGTCGTCGGCGACAGAACGCTGTTTGGCGAGCTTGCGCTGGAGGTGCAGGAGGATACCCGAAAGACCCCCCTGCAGGTCAAGCTCGGAAAGCTTGCAAAACAGATCTCAACATTTGGCTATATTGGCGCTGCCGCGATCGTGCTGGGCATTCTGATCAAGACCTTTGTGACAGGTGAAACGCCCGCAGATGTGAGCGGATGGCTGCGTTTGATCATTGACGCAGTCACTGTGGCCGTAACGGTGATCGTATGCGCTGTGCCGGAAGGACTGCCGATGCTGACAAACATCCTGCTCTCGTTCCAAAGCCTGCGTATGGCAAAGGATAATGTGTTGGTCAGAAAGATCAACGGTCTTGAAACCGCGGGCAGCCTTTCGCTGCTTTTCAGTGATAAGACCGGAACGATCACTGAGGGAAGACTTTCGGTGGTCGAGATCGCTACCGGAAATGTGTACAGGTATACAGAGCTTTCCGCGATGCCCGCGCAGCTGAAAATGGATTTCATTGCCGGTGTAGGTATGAATAACAGCGCTTCAGCTTCCGACGGGAATGTGATCGGCGGCAACTCTACAGACCGTGCGCTGATGTCCTTTCTTGTGAACAGCAAGGTGGCGGATAAGATCGCGAGAGAAGATGTACGCAGGTTTGACGCTTTCAATTCCACGAAAAAAACATCCTCCGCGATACTGAACAGAAACGGACGGACAGAGACCTTTATCAAGGGTGCGCCGGAGCGTATACTGGACCGCTGCGATTCCTTTATTGATGAAAACGGCAACAAAAAGCCCCTGGCAGAAAAGCCGTATCTCATAAGCTATATTGACGGGCAGGCGGGGCGCAGCATGCGTTTGCTGGCTGTGGCAAAATGTGAAGGGGAAGACGACGGTGAGCGCCCGCTTACGCTGGTAGCAGTGATCTCCATTCGCGACAATGTGCGCAAGGAAGCCGCTGACGCGATCAGGGAAGTGCAGAATGCAGGTATCCAGGTGGTAATGGTGACCGGAGACCGTAAGGAAACGGCCGTAGCCATCGCGAAGGAGGCGGGACTGCTTAAGGAGATCGACGATGTCGCGATGACCAGCGCCGAGCTTGCCGAGAAGAGCGATGAGGAACTGAAGGCGATCATTCCCCATCTGCGCGTGGTAGCCCGCGCGCTGCCTACGGACAAGAGCCGCCTTGTGCGTCTTGCGCAGGAACTGGACATGGTGGTCGGAATGACGGGAGACGGCGTGAATGATTCTCCCGCGCTGAAAAAAGCCGATGTGGGCTTTGCGATGGGAAGCGGAACGGAAGTTGCAAAGGAAGCCGGCGATATCACGATCCTGGATGATAATTTTTCATCTATCGAAAAAGCCATACTGTATGGCCGCACGATGTTCAAATCGATCAGAAAATTCCTTGTTTTCCAGCTTACGGTCAATGTGGCTGCTGTGCTCATTTGCTTCCTGGCCCCGTTCTTCGGCGAAAACACAGTGCTTACCGTGATCCAGCTTCTGCTGGTCAACCTGGCCATGGATACGCTTGCCGCGATCGCCTTCGGCAGTGAACCTGCCTTGAAGGAATATATGAAGGATAAGCCTGTTCCCAGAAAAGAAAGCATCGTTACAAAGCATATGTTCATTCAGGTAGTGATCAGCGGCATATTTATCACCGCTCTCTGCCTTGGGATCCGCTTCATTGCTCCGTTCGCATCGCTGATCGGGGCGGATGCAGCAGGACAGGATCTTTCCGCGCTTGGAGATGATTCACTGCTTCGTACCTATCTGAACGCAGCCGTATTTGCCTGCTTCATGATGGCGATCTCTCTGAACGGCTTTAACGCCCGTACAGACCATATGAATCCCTTTGAGCACATCGGAAGAAATGTGAATTTCCTCCTTGTTATGTTCGGACTGATCGCGCTGACCGTGGTGTTTGTGACCTTCGGTGGAGAAGTTCTGAGCGTTACCGCTCTGAGTGTCAGAACCTGGCTGATCCTGGCTGCCCTGGCCTTCATGGTCATCCCGATCAACATGGTACGAAAGGCGATCGTAAAGAGGGAGAAAGAGTGACCCGGTCATTATAATGATTTGCGAATAAGTAAAGGGCAGGGGACTGTACAGATGTGCGGTCCCCTGCTGCGTTTATTCCCCAATAGTATAGGAATGACTTTCTGATTGCTGAAAAATATCATATTCTGCAAAAAAAGACCGTCTTCCGAATGAATTCGGAAGACGGTGCGAAAAACACGCTGTTTATTTCGGACCGGTGCGCGGGATCAATACATTCCGCCCATGCCGGGGTTGGCAGCGGGAGCGGCAGGTTCGGGCGCGGGGATATCGGTGACCAAGGACTCGGTGGTGAGTACCATGGCGGCGATGGAGGCCGCGTTCTGCAGAGCGCTGCGGGTGACCTTGGTAGGATCGATGATTCCGCGTTCGATCATATCGACATATTCGCCCTTGAGCGCGTCGTAACCGTAACCGGTCTTGCGGCTGCGGCGGATGTTATCGATGATCACAGCGCCGTCGATGCCGGCGTTGAGAGCGATCTGACGCATGGGCTCTTCCATCGCGCGCAGCACGATGGCGGCGCCGGTCTTCGCGTCGCCGGTGAGCTTGTTCATAGCGGCCTGCACCTTGTTCATGCAGTTGAGCAGGGCAACGCCGCCGCCGGGAACGATACCTTCTTCAACGGCGGCACGGGTGGCGGCCAGCGCGTCTTCGATCCTCATCTTGCGTTCCTTCATTTCAACTTCGGTGGCAGCACCGACCTGGATAACGGCAACGCCGCCGGCCAGCTTCGCGAGACGCTCCTGCAGCTTTTCACGGTCATAATCGCTGGTGGTTTCGGCGATCTGTGCGCGGATCTGCTGTACACGGGCAGCGATCTCTTCCTTGTCTCCGCCGCCGTTCACGATGGTGGTGTTGTCCTTATCTACCTTGATCTGGTGCGCGGTGCCCAGCATATCGATGGTGGCGCTCTTCAGGTCGAGACCCAGTTCTTCGCTGATGACCTGTCCGCCGGTGAGGATCGCGATATCACGCAGCATTTCCTTGCGGCGATCGCCGAAGCCGGGAGCCTTAACGGCTACGCAGGTAAAGGTTCCGCGGATCTTGTTGACGACCAGCGTAGCAAGAGCTTCGCCTTCGACATCCTCGGCGATGATGAGCAGCTTTTTTCCGCTCTGAACGACCTGCTCCAGCACGGGGAGGATCTCCTGGATGTTGCTGATCTTTTTGTCGGTGATCAGGATCATCGGATCATCGAGAACGGCTTCCATCTTATCGGGGTCGGTGACCATATAGGCGGAGGCATATCCGCGGTCGAACTGCATACCTTCAACGGTGGTCAGCTCGGTCTTCATGGTCTTGCTTTCTTCAACAGTGATAACGCCGTCCTTGCCTACCTTTTCCATGGCGTCACTGATCAGGGCACCGATGGTTTCGTCGCCGGCGGAAATGGAAGCGGCCTGAGCAATGGCCTGCTTGCCGGTGATGGGGGCGGAGATGGACTTAAGGCCTTCAACAGCAGCTTCAACAGCAGCTTCGATGCCACGGCGCAGTACCATGGGGTTTGCACCGGCAGCCAGATTCTTCAGACCCTCGCGAACGATCGCCTGAGCCAGAAGCGTGGCGGTGGTGGTGCCGTCACCGGCAACATCATTCGTCTTGGTGGCTACTTCCTTGATCAGCTGGGCGCCCATGTTTTCAAACGGGTCTTCCAGCTCGATTTCCTTG
The DNA here is from genome assembly GCA_937886445.1 of uncultured Clostridia bacterium. Taxonomy (GTDB): domain Bacteria; phylum Bacillota; class Clostridia; order Christensenellales; family Aristaeellaceae; genus ZC3RG03. The sequence continues at coordinate 6,871 of CALGBY010000078.1, forward strand.
GCAATGGTCACACCGTCATTGGTGATGAGGGGAGCGCCGTACTTTTTGTCGAGAACGACATTGCGTCCCTTGGGCCCCAGAGTGATCTTAACGGTATTGGCCAGAGCGTTCAGGCCGTTTTCCAGAGAGCGGCGGGCATCCTCGCCGTACTTGATCTGCTTTGCCATGATGAATATCCTCCCTTATTATTCTACGACTGCGAGAATATCGTTCTGACGAACGATGATGTATTCCTGATTGTCAAGTTTCACTTCGGTGCCGGCATATTTGGAGAAAATGACTTTCTGACCGACTTTCACATTCATTTTCACTTCTTTGCCGTCTACCAGACCGCCGGGACCTACAGCAAGGACCTCGGCCATCTGAGGCTTTTCCTTGGCGGTGCCGGGAAGTACGATCCCGCTCGCGGTGATCTCTTCGGTTTCAACATTTTTAATGACGACACGGTCGCCCAAAGGTTTGATTGTCATAACGATTCCTCCTTGCATTTATGTCGTTAGCACTCTTAACACGAGAGTGCTAACTGAACATTAATAAGTTTATATCATATAGGAAATCAATGCAAATTGACGGATAAGATGTGACGGGCAAAATTTGGCTATACACGTGGAAAACATATCAAAATCATAAGAATACTTTAATTATCTCCAATATACTCGTATAATCTCCAAATTTCAGAATTATCACCGCTTTCAATATACTGTATAGTATATATATCGAAGAAACAGGGGGGCTGTGCAGTGATCGCTCGGGATTTGCTTGAATGGTATGACAGAGAAAAAAGGCAGTTCGCGTTCCGGGGCACACATGACGCTTACCGTGTATGGGTAAGCGAGATCATGCTGCAGCAGACGAGAACAGAAACGGCGGAAGGATATTATAAACGATTTATCGCCCGTTTTCCCGATGTATATGCGCTGGCAAACGCGGATGAGGAAAGTGTATTGAAGGAGTGGGAGGGACTCGGATACTATTCAAGAGCACGCAATATGAAGAAGGCAGCCGAAATGGTTTGCGCTGAACACGGCGGTGTATTTCCGGATACGCTGAAGGAAATGACGGCATTGCCGGGAGTAGGCAGCTATACAGCCTCTGCTGTGCTTTCGATCGCATACGGGCTTCCGCATCCGGCGATGGACGGAAACCTTACAAGGGTTTTCAGCCGCCTATACCACATTACGGATTGTGTGGATGAAAGGGAGACGGCTGATAAGCTCATGTGCATCGCAAAGGACGAAATGCCGGATGTACGGTGCGGGGATTTCAATCAGGCCTTGATGGACCTCGGAGCCACGATATGTGTGCTGGGCACACCGGATTGCGAAAGATGTCCGGTCTGCCGGCATTGCCTCTCATATCAGCACGGAGACGCTGAGGAATTGCCGAGAAAAGCCAAAACGGCACCGCCGGCAGTTGTGAATATCAATGTGGTGCTTGTTTTCCGCGGGAATACCGTTATGATGGTCAAACGCGAAAAATCGCTCCTGAAGAATATGTGGACCTACGGCCTGTCAGAGAACACTGATCCGGATCAATGTGCCGAGGCACTGAGACTTAGAAAAGGCACATTACACTACGTTGATTCCGCCCGGCATGTGTTTACTCACAGGATATGGGAAATGAGGATCTATGAAGCCGAAGCGGATGAGCATTATGTACCTCCCCGCGGATATATGTTTGTCACACAAGGGGAGATGGAAGCTCTGCCCATGCCCGCGGCAATGCGCACGGCAAAACGCATTGCGGTAAAGGAATTGACCGGATGTCAGAAAGAATGATGAAAAGTATAGTATGGCTCATCACGGCTCTCTGTTCACATATGCTTTGCGCGTAAAACCGGCATTTTATGCGCATATGATATGTTCAAAACATTTTGAAAATTTTTTTCAAAAAAGTATTGACATAGCGAATGATGTGATATATAATCATTCTCGCCGCTTGAGAAACGGCATCAGCCTTCGGGGTGTAGCGCAGTCTGGTAGCGCACGTGCTTTGGGAGCATGGGGCCGGGGGTTCGAATCCCTTCACCCCGACGCGATCCACACCGGTTTACGTGGCTCCGTGGTCAAGAGGCCTAAGACACCGCCCTTTCACGGCGGTCACCCGGGTTCGAATCCCGGCGGAGTCACTCTTTTCTTCCTGAATCGGTTATTGGGCCTTTAGCTCAGTTGGTTAGAGCGGCCGGCTCATAACCGGTTGGTCCGGGGTTCAAGTCCCTGAAGGCCCACAGCCATTTTCCTGGCCCGGTAGCTCAGTTGGTTAGAGCGCCAGCCTGTCACGCTGGAGGTCGAGGGTTCGAGCCCCTTCCGGGTCGCCAATTTGCCTTGGTAGCTCAGTCGGTAGAGCATGTGACTGAAAATCACAGTGTCGGTGGTTCGATTCCGCCCCAAGGCACCACGGTATGCGGTAGTAGCTCAGTTGGTAGAGCGCCACCTTGCCAAGGTGGAGGT
>CALGBY010000079.1 GCA_937886445.1 uncultured Clostridia bacterium
GGCTGTTTGAAAATGATCCGTATACATTTTCAAACTTATGGTCCGCCCTCCGGAAGAGGCACCGATGGGCTGTTTGAAAAATGGCCGAACACATTTTTCAAACTTACCCCATCAGAAATGACCGCCGTGACCGCCGCCGCCATGACTGCCGCCGTGAGAGCCTGAAGAGGTCGATGTTTCGATCTTGCGTTTGACAGTCGTGGAATACAGATAGATATCCTGCACCCGTGTCAGGTTGAAGGAGGAACGCACAAGATAATCCGCCGCGTCCCTTTTGGCTCTTGCCGTTTTCATTTTCCCGCGCATTACCAGCACGACGATCAGCGCGATGACGCAGGAAGCGACGACGGCGATGATGCTGTAGGTCCGTTTGGTTTCCGCGGGGTCACGGGGCGCGGCATTCTTCGTGTTTCCGTATGACGAATTCATCCCGTAGCCGCGTGAGAGGTAGTTTTCCACTTTGTCGATCCACGCCGAAGCCGCTTGGGTATATCGGCCGTTTTTCAAATAGGAAAGAAACACGCTGTCGCTGATCTTCTGCTCCAGTTCAACGCCGCTGCCTGTGCCGCAGATCCAGTACCCGCGGTTTCTGCTGTTCATCGTGATCAGCATGATGATGCCGTTTTCGCTGTAACCGCCTCTGTCATAAAAGGCGGCGGATTTCCTTTTCATCGTTGCATCCGACATATAATCATTCGTGGTCCAGATCACGGTATCAAAGCCGTACTCGCGGCTGAGGCTCCGCGCTTTTTCCTCAAGTATATACGTATCCGCGCCGAAGATGCCCGCTTCATCATGGATCAGCACCTTTCCGTTCTCCGCGAAGGATGAAAAAACGGGAAGCAGCAGCAGTACACACATCAGCGCAAGCATCGAAAGCATCGCTTTTTTCATCTGTTTTTCCTCCTTACTTCAGGATCAGGTTGATCAAAAGGAGCAGTATCGCCGAAAGACCGCCTGCAATGCCGAAAAACCAGAGCAGTGCCTTTCCGAATGAAACCGGCAGATTTCCGATGAAACGTCCCGTCTGCCCGTTCATCGCGAAGGTATACACCTTATCCTTGAAGCGTGTGTTCAGCAGCCATACCGGCATCATCACCTCGCGCGCGGCACTCTGGTTGATATCCACGGCGCATTTCTGCAGCGTCAGTGAGGTATACCCCATTACCGTGGAGCGCAAAGCCTGCTCCACGGAGGTACGGATGCGCTGATCTGCTCTGGGGCGCGCCTGCTGCGCGGAAATATCCGCCTTCTGAGCGCCGAAGCCCGAAAGATACGGCAGCGCGAAGGTCTTTTTATCGGCCGGGTCAAACGGTTCAACGGATTCCATGATCACATCGTCCATCCGCCCGCTGGCGTCCACAGGCAGATTTGCAAAATCCAGTGTTCCGCCGCGCCTTACCAGATAATGCTTTGTCGTGGTCACCTGATAATTTCCCTGTCTGCGGGAGGATACCTTCGTTCCGCGCCACACGGCATCCGAGGAGGTGGCACAGTCAAACAGCCAGAAGGGCACATATACGCCCTTGATCTCCTCCACCTTGTTCATGGCGGCAAAAGAGGAGGGAAGCAGCTTCTTTTTTTTGATATAAGCCTTGTAGCGCTCCGTTACCTGATCCTTTGCCTGCGAAAAGGGGATCACATAATCCGGCTTGGCCATACCGACAAGCGCGTCGCCCATTACAAGCGGGTTGCCGCAGTACACACAGCTGCCGGCCGCCTGATCCGCCTCAGCCACGATCTCGCAGCCGCAGGAGGGGCAGCGGTACATACGCACCCTGCCGTTATCCTCCTCAGTCCAGGTGTTTCCGGTGGTCATCCCGTCCCAGTCGGCTTTTTCAACACGGTTCACCTGTTTTTCGATATCCGCCATCTGCCGGATATCTTCCACTGCATACTCATTTCCGCAGGAGCGGCAGAGCATTTTCTGCTTTTCGGCATCAAACAGAAGCGCTGACGCGCACGCGGGGCACTGATACATTTCAGACATGGCAATTCCTTCCTTTATCCCGCGCCCGGCGGGAACGATTCATACAGTCACAGCCCGATGACAGGCTGAATACATAACGATAATGTACCATCTTATATATTTCTGCAAAAGATCCGTTTTTCCTGCATCCGCTCCGAATACCGCCATCGAAAGCGTATACCGCCCGGTAGCACTGCTGTATGCGGGTATTTTTGCGTCAAAAAAACAGTTCATGAAACAAAATAGCTGGAAAATACACAGACATGCTGTTATAATAGTTTCGGTAATTAACGGAGGGATTATGGACAGCGATATTCTGATCATCGGCGCCGGGCCGGCCGGATGCAGCGCGGCACTTACGGCGATCAACAGGGGAAGAAGCGTGCTAATGCTGGACAGCGGCAGCAGTGCCCTGCTGAAAGCCTCAAAAATCGATAACTATCCCGGCGTGCCGGATACGGACGGAAAAACCCTGCTGGAAACCATGCAAAAGCAGGTGCTTGACCGCGGCGGTCTCCTTCTGAACGCCGCTGCCAGGCAGGTGACGCGCGGCAAAAAGGGCTTCCGGGTACTGGCCGGAGAGGAGATCCATACCGCCCGCGGCCTCATCCTGTGCTGCGGGACCGTACGCTCCTCAGGCATCCCCGGTGAAAAGGAGCTGACCGGAAACGGCGTCAGCTACTGCGCCACCTGTGACGGGATGCTGTACAGAGGAAAACAGGTGGCCGTGATCACGGACGGCGGCTGCGATGAGGAGATCGCGTTTCTCGCCTCAATCGCGGGCGTTACCTGCTTTGGCCCGGCGCCGTCTCTTCCCGTGGGGATCGCGGTGACCGTAAAGGATGAAAAGCCGAAAGCCCTTCTGGAGGGGCCTGTGCTGAAGACCGAAAAAGGAGAATACCCCTTTGCCTGCGTGTTCATCCTCAGGCCTTCCACTCCGCCGGACCGGCTGATCCCTTCTCTGGAGACTGAAAACGGCCGTCCGGTATGCGATGAGAACGGCCGCTGCTCCGTACCGTTCGTATACGCCGCGGGAGATCTGCGCGGGCAGCCGTATCAGATCGCCGCCGCGTGCGGTCAGGGCTGTGCAGCGGCGCTCGCTCTGGACTCGGACATGAGAAAAAACGGATGACCGAAACACCTGAAAATGGAGGAACGGTAATGAAAAGGAACACCTGCTTACTGCTCGCTTTGCTGCTTTGCCTGTGTCTCTCGTCCGCCGCGGCGGAAGGAAGAGTGCTTCGCAATGAGCATACCGACCTGCTTCTGCCGGAGGACGCCCCCACCTACCGGCTCATCTATGACTATCCCTTTGTAGAGGGAGACGACGCGGCTGCGGTGCTGATCAACGATTCCTTTGAATCCGCCCGTACGGAAATGACGGGGCTTATCCTGCCCATGCTTGCCAATCTGAACGCCTCCGAAAACGGTTTTTTACGCGTAATGCGGCAGGAATACACCGTTTGCTGCAATACGGACCGTTTCCTTTCCGTTCTTTTTTTGAACACCACGGAAAGCGAGAACGGCTCCGTGTATTCTATGGAAGCGCACACCTGGGATCTTTCGGGTGAATACATCGGCCAGACGCTCACGCTGAGAGGCGTTGTGGCAGTGGGCGACAGCACGGATGAGATCGTGGACTGCCTGTATCCCCTGCTGTATGATGAGTTTGTCCGTCTTCAGGAAGAAGGCACTGTGAGAAGCGATCTTACCGAAGATGATTTTTACACCTATGTTTTTCCCGAAAGCGATTTTTTCACCGATCCCGACGGCTCCGTCACCTTCTTCTTTCAGCCGGAGCTGCTCGCTGCACCGTCCTTTGATGTACCGCGGTTCACCTTTACGCCGGAGGAACTGGATGAACTGCTGAAAGCATTCTGACACAGAACAATATTGAACGGAGGTATTTTTATGCGCATTGAGACCGCCCCCATGGGCTGGAACAGCTGGAACACTTTCGGCCCCAACATTTCCGATTCCCTGATCCGGGAGACCGCCCTCGCGATGAAGGAACAGGGCTATCTGGAAGCCGGTTACGAATATATCGTGATCGATGACTGCTGGAGCCTTCGCGAACGCGATGAGAACGGCCGTCTGGTGCCCGATCCCGAAAAGTTCCCGAACGGCATGAAAGCGCTGAGCGATTATGTGCATTCTCTGGGCTTCAAATTCGGCATGTACTCCTGCGCCGGTGTACGCACCTGCGCGGGCTATCCTTCCTCCTTTGACCATGAGTTTATCGACGCGAAGACCTTTGCCGAATGGGGCGTGGATTATCTCAAGTACGATTTCTGCAGCTTTCCCGCCAGTGCAGACTGCAAGACGCGCTATGCCATGATGAGCCTGGCTCTGAAGGCCTCCGGCCGCGATATCGTATTCAGCGCCTGCAACTGGGGCATGCACGAGCCGTGGAAGTGGATGAAAAGCATCGGCGTGCATCTGTACCGCTCTACCGGCGATATTTTTGATAACTTCCGTTCCACAACGGATATCGTAAAAAGTCAGCTTGAAAACTTCTGCATGAGCGGTACGGACTGCTTCAACGATATCGATATGCTCACCGTCGGCATGTACGGAAAAGGAAATGTGGCCGTCGGAAATACCAACGGCGACGAGGAATACCGTACCGAATTTGCCCTCTGGTGCATGCTCTCCGCGCCGCTGATGCTGGGCGGAGATGTACGCAATCTGAACCCCTTCTGCAAAGAGCTGGTACTCAATCCGGGTCTGCTGCGCATCAATCAGGACGCCGAATGCCGTCCGCCCTATCCGGTCTACCGCGGCAGGGTGATCAATACGGATTATGATGAAGCCACCGGCACGGGCTGGCATGAATATCCCGATGACGGGCTGACGCTGTTCAAGCACCTTTCCGGAAACGAGTTTGCCGTGGGCTATTTCAACTTTGCCCCCAAGCGTGCCGAGGTGCCCTTCACCTTCGCGGATGCCGGTCTGCCCTATACCAGCGGCGTTGCGCTTGAAATGACCGATGTCTTCACCGGCGAAACCACCGGACCCGTACGCGATTATATGAATCTGGTCGTTCCTGCGCACGGCTGCCGCGTTTTCCTGGCCCGTATGAAGGTATGACGGCTGAAACAGGAGCTCAAGCGGAGGCACTGTGCACGGAGTGCGGCAAAAGGGTCACCTTTGAAGAACGCGCGCTGACAAAAAAGCTCATCAACCGGGGAACGACGCAGTACCGGTGCTGCGCGTGCCTTGCCGAGCACTTCAGCGTTACCGAAGCGGAGCTGCATGAACGCGCCGAATACTTCAGAAAAACCGGATGCACGCTGTTTGACCCCGCCGCGGATCCGTCACCGGTCCCCTGAAACAGCAATAAGCGCTTCCGGCAGATCAAAACCCGCCCGAAAACCGTCAGGAAGGATATAGCCCGTTTTCAAAAACCATTCACAGTGGGCTGTGAAAATACGTCCCGATAAAGCAAAGAGGATTTGAAACCCGGAAGGGCGGCAAATCCTCTTTGCTTTGGGATAAATTTTCTTGTAATGAAAAACACGCCACGAAAGTACTGCACCGGGAAAGACATATTTATCCGTATTTTTTCACAAACGCTCAATAGCACGCACCTGTCAACAGGCTTCAAAGCATGGGATGATATGTTTGGGCAAATCCGGTGAATCACTGTAACGCAGATGAGCCTGCCGGATCGATCCGCGTTTCCCTGACAGAACCCAAAAGAATCTGTTAAGGCAATACCGCACAAATGAGTCAGTGCGACGGCGAGTGAATTTTTCAACAGATTCGCTTGCAGAAATTGAAGGTTTACTGGTGATCAGTTTGAAAATGGTATCGGCCCATTTTCATACAACCCATTGGTATTTCTTCCGGAGGGCAAAACATGAGGCACCGTTCAGCGTGCTGAC
>CALGBY010000080.1 GCA_937886445.1 uncultured Clostridia bacterium
CGAGAATTTTCTTCACTTCCCTCCCTTCACACACTTGACTTTTAATAGTTAGTCTTTCTGATAACAGAATGCCGTCAGCTGCTATCAAAATGAAAGCAGCTGACGGCGGTCAGGGTTTCAATGTGCTATCATTTTGCAATCAACAATGCAAAATGACAGCACGATGACTTCATATTCAATTGTCTGATACTGCTTGTCACGCGGCAGGTTCCGTTTTCTTATCTTCGGGATCTTTGTTATCCTGTAATTCTTCAGCATCATTCCGAATGACATTCAGCAGTTTTTCTTCATACGTTTCGGCGTTCTCATTTTCTGAGAAATGCAAGTTCACACTAAAACGGGTATTGCCAATTCTCTGGACAAAGGTATACCGGTTCGCCATAGGTCTCCTTTCCCGAACACTGTTCGTAATTTGAGACAAACAAATAGCGGCACCCGATTCGGAATACTCCGAATGGTACCGCCTTAGGGTCCGTTACGTTATTCGTTTTGTACTTTGTTTGCTTTTGCGTTTTCTTTTTCTTCACGGGCTTTCGCGCGCCGTTCGCGTCCACGCTGACGCTCTTTTTCTTTTCGAGCTTCTTCTGCCGGATCGACCGGAATGTGTTCAAACGCTTCCGGTGGAATATCGAAACAACCGATAAAGCTGAAATGGATCTCGATGCTGCGGATAGGTTCTCCGTTCTCGTCCTGCTCAAGATGGTGAACGATGATTTTATCAACAAATTCCCGAACCATATCATCCGTCAGTTCATCTACATTCCGATACTTGTGCAGCAGCTTCATAAACTGATCAGTCCGATCAACACCGGATTGCAGTTCGTTCATCCGCTGCGTTTCACTCTGAAGCGTTTCCTGCAGCTCAGCCTGTTCATATTCATATGAGGAAGACAGCTTTTCAAAACGTTCATCTGTGATCTTTTCCATAGCGTAATCCTCATAAAGTTTCTTCACCAGATGATCCAATTCAGCAATCCGTTTTTCCATCTGACGGATTCTTTTTCTGATCGCAGTGATCTCGCCTGGCTGCTGTTGACTGGCGACCTGTTCCAGTTTCCTGCGAAAACTATCTTCATCACGAAGCGCATATTTGCTGATTGCCCGTATGGACTGATGAACAAGTTCCTGGAGAATATTCAGAGAGACGACATTGGATGTACAGGATTTCTCTACGCGATATGAGGATTTGGAATATTCACTGCACTGGAAATAATCACGATAGTATCGTTTCCCGTTTTCTTTGAGATGCAGGCAACGCTGTTCCGTCATCATGGTTCCGCATTCGCCGCAGAAAACCAGCTTATGAAACGGGCTGAATTCGCCGTAATCACCATGATGAAATTTCTTGCGATGCAAAACTTTCTGAGCTAGTTCCCATACTTCCGGAGATACAATCGGCTCATGCGCGTTTTCAAAAGCGCAGCGTTTCTCAGCGGGATTCGTAACATATTTCTTGAGCCCGGGTACTTTTTCTTTTTTGAAATTGACAAGCGTGCCTTTGTACTCTTCCCGGCTGATGATATCAGTGATTCGGTTTGTACTCCAATCATACATACGTGCCTCATTGATCGGATGGTTGCATTTACCAATTCCTTTTCTTTCTTTGTAGTACCCTGGTACTTCAAACCGTTCGTTCTTCATAAATGTCGCGATCTGTCCGGGAAACATGCCGTCCACTGCCAACTGATAAATGTACCGGACGGTAGCAGCCGCTTCTTCATCAATGATCCAGTGATCTTTCTGCTGGGGATCACGAATATAACCGAATGGTGGAATACTGGAAAGGGGTTTCCCTGATTGACCTTTCTGATGATAAGCCAGCGTGATTTTTCGTGACTGATCACGCAGGTACCATTCGTTGACAATGTTCAGAATGCCTGAGAATTCCGTACTGGCCGGATCAGTGGTATCGATGCTGTTGTTAACAGCAATGAAACGAACATCCAGCTTTCCAAAATACATTTCCGTATAGAATCCGGTTTCAATATGATTGCGCCCGACACGGCTCATATCCTTGACGATCACTGTCGATATGAAACCCGCTTCGATATCATCAATCATCTGAAGCCAACCGGGACGGAGAAAGTCACCCCCGGAGTATCCGTCATCCGTATAGTGGCGGATATTTTCAAATCCATTCTCACGGGCATAATTCTCCAAAAGTTTTTTCTGATTCATAATGGAGTTGGATTCGCCCTGCAGCTCGTCATCACGGGACAGACGCTCATATAACGCGGTGATGTTTTTGTTTTCCGGTTTCATCTTGCGCTTCAGTCTTGACGTTGCTACATTGATGTTCTCCATCAAAAGATCCTGAAAAGTCTTGCTCATTGTCTTTTTCCTCCTTATGCGGGCATACTCATTGCCGCAATTTTCTTTTCTTTCCTGCGAAGATAACTGGCATGGTTTTTCTCACGCTGCTTCGCTCTGCGCTGTTCCTCTTCCAATTCTTCCGCTGTCATTTCGGTCGGAATCTGTGAAACAGAGAATTGCCCGATGAATCGGAAATGGATTTCGATCTGTACAGTACGCTCGCCATTCACTTTCTTTGGCGCGGACACTTCGATCCGATCAATGAACGCGTTGATCATAGCCGGTGTGATCTCGTCCGCGTCACGGTATTTTTTCGCGAGCGAGATAAATGCACCAATACTTTCCGTGCCAATGCCATTCTCGGATAGTTCAGACTCTGCTCTCTCCACCAGATCACGAAGTGCCTGCTGTTCCTGTTCAAAGGAAGCGGAAAGCATTTCAAATCGTTTCTCCGGCGTGATCCCTTTGGCAAAAGATTCATACAGCTTACGGATGGTAACATCCAGTTCAGCGATACGCTGTTTTGCTTTCTGAATCTCTTTGCTTCTGTCTTTCACTGTGCTTTCATGAACCTGTTCCGCTGTCCTTTGAATCTGTTCCGCGAACGCAATCTCATCCGTGACAGCCAACTGACCGACATCATGGATCGCTTTCCGGATCAATGTAAGGATCTGATCAGTAGAAATATAATGACATGTACATTTCTCTTTTCCTTTGCCATGCGTGTAGGTGGAACAGTCGTAATAATCATCTGACTTTCTTCCGCTATCCTTTACTTTGCCGCGATGATTATTCATCAAGGCACCGCAATCAGCACAGAAAAGTTTCCCTGTCAGCGGATTGGCTTCACCTGTCGTATCGACACGTCGTCGTACCTGAAGCGCGATCTGTGCCGGTTCCCGGTCATCCGGTGAGATGATTGCCTCATGGGTATTCTCGAAAACCATTTGATCCTCCGGGCTGTTCTTTACACGCTGTGCCTTCAGCCCATTTTTCTCGGATCGGAAATTTACAGTACATCCCATATATTCCGCGCGTTGAAGAATATTGGTCACTGTCGCACCGTTCCATGCATAAGGTCTTGACATATCCGTATTGGACCGGCTCATGCAATTCTTATGAATTGCATTGTAGTACGCGGGACACATGATTTCTTCTTCAGTCAGAATACGGGCAATGTCATAAGGACCGTGGCACGAGATCGCCAACTGAAAGATCCGTTTCACAACATTCGCGGCTTCATCATCCACCAGCCAATGATTTTTGTTGTCCGGGTCTTTTCGATATCCGTAAACACACAGGTTGTTGGTCGGTAAGCCTGACTTTCCCTTTTGCTTGTAGCAGGTACGCATCTTCCGTGACTGGTCGTGCAGATACAACTCGTTCAGCACATTCATGAAGGGCGCGAACTCGCTGCTGATCGGATTGATCGTATCCACACCATTGCCAATGGCAATGAAGCGAACATTATTCTTGCGGAAATACACTTCCGTAAAAAAACCGGTCATGATGTAGTCACGACCGACACGACTCAGATCCTTTGCAATCACAGTCGTGACCTTGCCCGCGTTGATGTCAGCCAGGAGTTGTTTCCATCCGGGGCGGTTGAAGTCTTTACCGGAGAAACCGTCATCTGTATAGTGCTGACAGTTGGTGAAACCGTTCTCTGCTGCGTAATTCAACAGATACGATTTCTGATTGGTAATGGAATTGGATTCACCCTGCAGTTCATCGTCGCGGGACAACCGCTCATACAGTGCGGTAACGGGTTGTACTGTCAGGGTATTCTGGGTGTTTGTTTGGACCATATGATCCCTCCTTTTCTGAGGGTAATTTGTTCTCCCTCTATGCATAGGACAAAGCAGGTATGATTTCGGAACTGTTTTGAAAAAATATATTTGGGAAATTTTGAAATACGTCTGATCACGCTGTATAATTAATATGGAAAGGGGGGCAGATAGCATTGGTTCATGATGATGACTGGTATGATGATCCACTGGATGACGAAGTAGATTCCATTACGAATACTGCTTATGATGTCCCCCTTTATGATGAAGACGGAAACGAAATCCCGGATGATGATCTGATCTGGAATGCTGTTCCGGATGAAACTGATCCGGAGGACGAAACCGATGACTGGCAGTATGATGATTCCGATTCTGTTGATTCAGCTGAACAATCATCGGAAGGGGCTGCGCTTCAGGATGAAAGATCCGCTGCTGAGCGCAGAAAGAGAATCACGCAAAGTGCTCGTGAAGAAGCGTTGCGCCGGTTAGAACTATCAGCCAGAACAACGCAGGATTACATGACGATCGTTTCATGGTATGACCGGAAAGAGCAAAGCCGGATGCGAAAGGAGCGGAGATATGAAAGCCTGCGGGGAGATATCCCGCTGGAATACGGTACGTTGCCGGAAGCAGAAATCGTTCCGCACAGTATGAGCAGACCCACGTTCCGTCAGATCTGCCGCGGAGAATACGATGATTATCTGGCCAACTGCCTGTTTACCATGCATGATCTTACGGATAAATCCTATCTGCGAAGGATCATCTATGATCTCAAACTGGATCAAAAGAGATTGTTTATTTCCTCGGCATACGTTTATACCCGACAAAGAAACTGGCAGCGCTTCGCGGTCAGAGTGAACGGAACATCCGAAAAGTGCGGGATACTGTGCGAAGAAAGATTCAGAAGAAAGCGTATGATATTCTGACAAAGAAGCAGGAGCATCATAATGATCTGACGCATCAAGAGCAAAAATTCTTGAAAGCTTACGATCCGAACATGGGAGAGTGTAGATACGATGAAGACGAAAAATCCGTTTGAATATACCAGTGCTCACTGGGTCCGGTATTCCGATTACGAATGGAGACAAGCAAAAGACGGGCACGAATACCTGATGCCGAAACCCGATGCGAAGCCGGCGGTATATGATCCGATCTCAATTGCGGATGATCTGACTGTTGATGCAATCAATACTGGTCTGCTTATCTTTCACAAAGCTCCGGATGATGAGATCCGATCTGCTATGCTTACTTTTGCACGGTCGTATGGTCTGTTGGGCTTAATGACTGCATTGCCGACCACATCAAAATTCATTGAATATGAAAAGGTGTACCTGTTGAAAAACCAGTTTCTGCGTCAGGAAAGGTTGGATACCCTGGACTATTTGAAACTGTTCTTTCCTTTCAGAATGCCCGATTTTCAGAAACAAGGGATCGAATCCCTATGGAATGTTCCCGGCGAAGACCGGATGCAGGCAGCGCTAACGATGACCTTCCGGAATGATCCGCAGGCAAAGGGCATGTCCTTTATGCGGGATTACGGGGAACGCTTTGACTGGCAGAAGGAGATCTTCCGCGATTGGGCATTTACATTTGTTTCCGCGTTCATGTACTACCATGACAAGGATATCCTGGACAGGAACACACTGGAACTGTATAAACAAGGGCTTGCCTGCTTTGAAGGCAACGCGCCTTCCTATCACTTGGAGTTAAAGGAACACCCGGTCATGGTGTGGGATTTCCATTCGCTGATGATGGCGATAAAGTTTCTGTTCTCGCTCAAACTGACCGATCCGGAACAGCCGATGAAAATGTGTGAACACTGTCAGAAGGCGTTTATCGCCAAACGACCGGATACCCGTTTCTGCTCTGCTTCCTGCAGGGACAAACATAAACGGGAATGATCGTTCCATCAGGCGGAAATGAAATCCAGTAAAACAATCGTCAGACTTGTCAACTTCCCGAGAAGCCATTCTCCAACATAGGGGAACACCGCTAAAAACAATCCGATGCAGATCGTTCTTGTGAGAATGTCCGCAGGCTGATGAATGATGAATCCTGCAGCGGAGCCGAAAAGAAAGACACTCGCTAAGATATGCGTCAGGATAGAAGACAGACCCAGCAACAGCGATCCGATAAGATGCAGGACCAATAAGCCTGTAATGAGAGCCAGTGATATTGCCTTGAACGGCAGTTTCAGTAATCTGATGAACATTCCATTTTCCTCCGATTTTTGATTTAGAGATTTTTGATTTAGAAGCCCATTTTTGAAGAAGACGATGAATATATCGACCGATTCAAAAATGGGCTGTTTTTGCGTTCCGGAACCCTTGATTTTACTGGGCTTATGAATATCTAAAACGTAACATTCAACAGAATTTTCTGTTTGATTTTCATGTCTGTGTTTCAGTCATAGATGAATTCTGACAGAACGATTTCTTCAGCACGGTGATGAATGCTGTTCATACGTCGCACCCATTCCATCTGATCCGATGCTTTCAGTGCTTCGGTAATACCTTCCGCCTGTTTCATCTGCGAAACCATCAATTCCAGACGCTCATAGCAGGTATCATCGATTTCATGCAGATGTTCCATAAGTTTTCCGGACAAGAGCAATCGAGTGAACAAGCCGGGGCGGTTTTTCCGGAGATACTCCATGCGCATCTGGCCATACTTTCCAACCGGGTGCTGTTCTTCTTCGGTCAATCCAAGGTCCGGGAAGTAATAATCTCCGCAAC
>CALGBY010000081.1 GCA_937886445.1 uncultured Clostridia bacterium
ATACAGGTAAATCCACGAACCTACAAACTGGAGGTCATTACATATTGTCTAAAATGAGGAATGTGAAGTTTCAAGCAGATTTTCCGTCAGTTCAAGGCGAAGAACCGAAGGTATACTGGAGGTAAATCGAGGTTCGACAACGCAGAAATGACAGAAAAGATGCTGAAAATGCATCGTTTTGAATTTAGAAACACACCCTAGTTGTTATACTTCAGATGATGTCCTGATCCAGCAGGTAATCGATCACACCAATGTGCAAAACTCCGTTTTCGTCATACCATCGTTTGCGGATATCGTGCCGGACGATCATCTTGGGGAAGGAATCCCCCGTCAAAGTAAATGGTCTGCTTTCCGTTTCCGCCTTATCTTCATCCGGCATTGCAAAGGCGGATTGAATATAGAATCGCCTGCCTCCCAGCGTAGCGACAAAATCGATCTCCCTCGCTGCCTGAATCGACCGTCCTTTGCTATCCCTTGCAGAGCCGAACACTACGCCGACATCCACCGCACAGCCGCGAATCACCAGATCGTTGTAGATAATGTTTTCCATGATATGCGTCATTTCCTGCTGTCTGAAGCCAATACGGGCATTACGAAGCCCCACATCCTCGCAATAGTATTTATTGGGATAGTCAAAATAGTTTCTTCCTTTTACATCCCAGCGCTTACATGCATGGAACAAAAATGCATCATCCAGACAGTCCATGTAACTTTTCACCGTGTTGGGTGAAACCGGTTCCTTGCCGCTCAGCTGCTGCTTACTGTTGAGTGCCTTTGCAACACCATTGGGATTGGTCAGCGAACCAACAGAAGAACACAGCAGATCGAGGATATCAGCCAGCGCATCTCCTCGATGTATCTTTTTTCTTTCAACAATATCCTTCAAATACACTTCAGAAAACAGCGATTGCAGATAGTTCATTTTAGCCGCATCCGTTGGACGCGACAAGATCAGCGGCATCCCGCCATAGAAAGCATAGCTGTCAAATGCTTCGTACTTATCTCCGCCCACTGCGGAATAGTATTCCGCAAAGCTCAAAGGATGCACACGTATTTCATCGCTGCGCCCCCTGAATTCCGTCAGGATATCCGAGGACAGCATCTTTGAATTGCTGCCCGTCACGTAGATATCAAGATTCGGCAAAGACCGCAGATCGTTCAGGGCATCATAAAAGGTGATACGCTTTCCTTCGGGATTATATGGATTCTTCACCTCATCGGACATCTGGATCTCGTCAACGAAAAGATAAAACTTCTCGTAAGAACCTTCCACACGCTTCCGAACATCTTCCGCAAGCAGCAAAGGATTGCGGTACTTGATATCCCTGGTCAGGTCAAGCTCAAATGACAAAACATTCTTATCTTCCACGCCTTCACTTCTCAGATAATCCCTGAAAAGATTCCGCAGCAAATAAGACTTTCCGCATCTGCGGATGCCGGTGATCACCTTCACCTGTCCATCCCACATGTACGAGATAAGGTGATTCAGATATCGGTCTCTTTTGATTTCCATGCCCGCCTCCATTGAGAAGTTGCTTTGCAAAACAATCAACTTCTCAATGGATATCATACCTCATCATTCTCGTAAAATCAAGTTTTCGTTGAGAACTTATTTCATTTATCAGGTAAGTTCTCAATGTTGCCTCTCTTATTCATCTCCTCCTTGATTGATATACACCCCACGCATCCTCCCCGGCACAGCAGAGTTCCCGATTCAAGGCACAGTTCTAAAGCGCGACACATACATTCAATACAAAATGGCCAGGAAGACCAACCTTCCCGGTCATTGATTCAGCTATTGCTCATTTCTCTATCAAATTCCTATTAACTCAGGTATCAAATGCAGATCAATCGAGGAAATCCTCATTCAGCTGCACACCAAATAAATCGTGTTGAAAGGCTGAAACTGACAGCCGGTATGGTTATACAGCTCTGCAAGCGGAATCATCCTGTGAACACTGTCCACGATCTGCTCTGTCCGGTGATCGCGGCAGGCATAACAGGGTCGGATCGGTTCGTCACCCTGCAGCAGCACATAATCGCATCCCCGGGTATCGATGGACAGACTGTCAATATGAGAAAAGGATTTCTTTGCTGCCTGGATCCCGTTGATCACGTGCTGCTCCAACGCGTCAATGCCCCAGACAAGGTGACCATCCTGTTCCGTAACACCATTGGGGAAGCGGTAGACCTCGCAGGTCTGCAGTTCACCTGATCTGCTATAGTGGAGATTTTGAAACAGAGAACCATGATGCGTTTCAGGAGATAATTGGAATAACCGCATAATAACCAACACAAGTATTGACGTGCTGGTTATTATGGGGTTATAATTGTGATGTTGAAAAATATATTATAAACTAAAGGAGAAAAAGCCTTTCGAAAGGCCCGATAGCCATTGTGATTTTTCCTTCGTATAAAGTAATGAACTGATGATGCCGGAACAGAAGGTATCTATCAGGATATGACAGAGAAAAAATTTCAACAATATGAAAGGAGAGAAAGTATGAAAAGCAGGAAAGGTGAAACAGGATTGAATGAAGCAATGCCGGAGAAGGTGGAACTGGATGATGCGATGATGGAGCATATTAACGGAGGAAACAGTTGGCAATTACCCGACAATAAAGTTGCGTATGAAGATGGTAAGGGCCAAGTCCTCGTATTGGATCCTTCAACCAGAGAGATTGTAGTATTTCCGAACAGAGATGAATACTACAAAGTATACGAATAAAAGTCAATCACGGTAAAATCCATAATGGAAAGGTGAAAGTTTGAAAAATGTGTTCGGCCATTTTTCAAACAGCCCATTGGTGCCTCTTCCGGAGGGCGGACCATAAATATGAAAAGCAGCGAAAATAAGTTCAATGAACTGACAAATGATAGTTTGGAATATGTCAGCGGAGGAAATGAGCCGCGTCCGCCGCTCCCCGAAATTGAACAGCCTTATATCCCTGAGGAGCATATTGAACATTTTATGCGTTGTAAAAACTGCGGTTATCTGGAAGAATATTACGGTCTGTTTTTTGACGTTTCTTTTATGTGCCCGCAGTGCGGAGCCTCGGGTTCATGGGTACCGGAAGAATAATCAAACGGGCAGGAGGGGGTGACTGACCCCCATTCCGCTTACCGCACCGTGCGTACCGTTCGATGCACGGCGTATCGGGGGCAGGCAAATCAAATAGACTCGTATGCCGGGGGAGTTCAAAGAACCCTGTGCATACGAGTCTTTTGTTTGTTATGGCTCTCGTTACAGTTCCTGTCCTGATCGTGAACCGGTTCCTTCTTTGCACGCAATGCCTGAAAGGACCTTATTCGCGGCAGCGCCCCCGATCCCGTTTGAGCAGAGCAGTAATAACCGTATAAGGCTTACATAAGTGTCCGAAGGGCAATCGTGACCTGCCACCGAAATTTACCGAAATTTTCTCTGCTTGCCCGGATTTGTTGATCAGCTGAGGACGATTTTGTTAACCGGCCGGTTCATCGCGTTAGCCGGAAACAGATCAAAAAGAGCAAAAACCTTTGCGATGCTTCATTTTTCCCTTTTTAAGTGTAACATGAAGGCTTTCCATATTCGAGCATGGCTGCAATCAATTCCCCGGCAAACGAAAATATCTTTCACCGGGGGCATGACAGGATGGTCCATACCGGGTAAGACGGAACACCGCTGATATTTGCGTTGACCGGGTATTGATCGTAAAAGCAGATGAGACCTCCCCTCAGGATCAATACATCAAAGACAAGCACGACAGGACAAAAAATCAGGGAATGGAAATCAGTCTTGTCAGGCTGTCCAGCCAGGTCAGACCGCTCTTCCGGCGTACCAGCAGGCTGTTGACCACCATGGAATTCACACTCAGTACGCTGCCTGTTTCCATGTCCTCCGGTGCAAAGCTGCCCACCGAGCTGATCACATACGGTATATTGTCCCGCGTTCCCAAATAGATCATAATGTGTCCAGGGAAATAAACGGGACTGCCCGGAGTCAAAGCAGCAAGAGCTGCCATTTTTTCTTCCGTGGAAGCATTTTCCACATCGATGATCTTTGCCAGGGATGTACGGGACTGCGGGCCTGCTGTGCGATCCATTTCGATGCCGAAACACAGCCAGATCTCACGGACAATACCGGAACAGTCGTTGGAAAGGTCCAGCCCCGCCCAGCCATACCGGTCCCCCAGCAGTTTGAAGGCCTGTGTCAGCACATTACGGGAAGTATAATCCAAATAGCCGATCTGTACATCCGCGCTCATCGGGATCAGTACCACCCGGTCTTCGATCATGCCATCCGCGTCCCGGGCAGGCAGCTTTACGGCATAGCTATTGAAGGTTGCCCTGCCGGAAACAGATTCCGGCGTTTCCTCTACCGTCAGCAGCGGCATTCTTGTGCCCATGGGCAGCACAATACCGGACAATCCTTCGTTGCCTCTGTCCACATTCAGCCGCAGTTCACGGCCGGTGACCAGCAAAAAATCACCTTTTTGCTGACGGGCCAGCCATTCGCCCCGGGATGAGCACAGCGCGATTTTTTCCTTTTCCACCCATCCGCCAAAGCCGTAGAACCAGACGAAGTACCATTCTCCGTCCCTGCTCTCATGTACAACTAATACCGGCAGAAAAGGCATGCACTCGCTTTGGACCAGCTTGTCGTAAAACAGATCATTTTCTGTTTCACCGGCAAAATCATTGGTGGGAAGAGCCCGCAGACTGGCTCTGGCCACCGAGTAGCCGTAGCGTATGTTCAGTGCGCCGGGGATTCCATCCACATTGGCGTTGTCCAGCAGTGTGTCCAGATATTCCTGTGTGACCGGTGCTCCGTTCTGAAAGCATTCCTCCGGTTTCTTGCTTCCCAGTGCGAGAATATCATTCCTCAGCTGGTCAGCGTTCAGTTCATCCGCCCTTTGCAGCAAACGGAGGGAATCGTTTTCAGGCAGCGCGTCGATCTGTTCACGAGTAAGCAGCAGCCGGTCTCCTTCCTCACCGGCCCAGTAATCCGCGTTCAGCATGTCCGGTGTTACATGATCAGCAAGACGCACATAATCTGACATTTCCGCCTCCGAAAAAAGTGATACCGCCATAAGCAGAACCGTAAACCAAACGAATATGTATTTTCTGAATCTCATATTGACTCCTCCTGAACAATTTTTGGGGACCGGTCTTCGGGAACGCCTGAAATCGTTATCCGGAATCATTTCGCGGTTTTTTTGTTTTCCAGCAGCTCAGCATTTTCCCGTTCTGATCACAGCATTGAAGCGCATCCAGACGGCGGAAGCTCTTTCTGAACAGATCCAAACGATTATCATGGATAAAACAGAAGATGATGCTCTTCTCGAAAAAAATCTCGAAAAGCATATCAAGAATGGCTGCCATCACCATGGCGGTAACAGAAGAAACGATGCCGAACCATCCGTAATGCTTACCCAACACCATGAAAATGAATATTGCCAGTCCCAGCATTGCAAAAAGAAGCCATGCCACATGATCGGACCGGTTCTCTTCATCTCTTCTGAAATACCTGTTTTCCAAACCGGTTTTGTAAGCATGAAGCAATTGATCGGGAGCATAATCCTGATAATCATCGATGGTGATGGCATAGACAACATCAAATTCTTCCGGAATGATGCACATATTGCGTGACATCCGTTCAATCGTTTCCGCGGAAATCACAGGACGGACCGGAGTACTTTGCTGTTTGTCCAGAATCTCTTCAGCCTTGTCAAAGCGAAGATACAAGGTAGCGGTACCTTTTTCCGTATCAAAGTCGCAGATATCACTGATGTTTTCAATTCGCCGGAGGGTCCGTTTACTGATCTTCATTCTTTGACCGTACCCCTTTCCAGCACATGTCCGCAGTTTGTTTTTGCAAGTAACGCAAACAGATCACATTGATCAAAATCAGGATCATCGCAAAGCAGTCCAGAAAAAAGGATATCGTTTGGATCTCTCCATTGATAAAGCATTCGATCATATTGATGATCACATACCCTAACAGAATCAATGACAAAGGCATGATCCATTTTTTCAAAGGACCTTTCCCGCGGAAAAAGGAAACATTGGCAATGGCCAGTAATACAACAATGACAGCGCAGAAAACCAGCCTTGCAATTGCCAAGCCGTTCATGCTTACGATCTGCTGTCCGTACTCCCCGATTTCAATGGCGGTCACCGCAAACAGAACGGGATAGGAAAACAAAATAAAGTGGCGGGCAAAAAATTCCCGTTTCCCTACAAAGACCCAGCCATGATACAGCTTATCCTGATCCATTGCCGAAAGGATCCCGCCGGAGTCATTCACAAAACGGATCCCCTGAAAGCGGCGGAGATCGTGACGAAAAACGGTGGCATCATTTTCATACGTCAGGAAAAGAATCGCTCCGCCTTCCCAGATAAAGATCCAGGTGGTCAGATCAAACAAGGAAGTAATGATATCTGTGCTGATAGCCCCTTTTGCTCCATACCATCCATAACGCAGTCCGATAAACTCGATGATCATGGCCAAAGCACCGATGACGATAAACAAGACAGATAACGCGATATCCTTTTTTCGATTTTCATCATAGTAATAATACGTATTTTCAACGGTTACCTGTATTGCTTTCAAAAGCTGCTGATGATCATATTCACCGTAGTCATTTACAGTCAGGCTGAAATCGACTGTGAATTCCTTGGGAATATCTTTCACAATATCCAGCAAATAATCGATCGCATCATCGGAAATCACCGGTTTTCCGGGACGGCTGAGATGTTCATCAAGCAAGTCATCCGGCGTTTGATAATAAAGCGGGACAGTCGCGATCCCCTTCTCCAGATCAAAATGAACATGGGATTCCATATTTTTGATCCGCTTTACAAGCCGTTTGCTGAGTTCCATAGATCCCCCTTTTTTGTTTCTCAACTGCCCGAAAAGGATCGGGCTTTTCTTTGTCTCATAACAGATCCGGTTTTACGGTTAACCGTGATATACCTGTTTGCCTTCAAAATAGGTCTCCAGCAGTTTAATTTGGCATATCTGCTTTGGGTCAACCTTGAACGGGCTTGCATCCGCGATCAGGAAATCCGCGTATTTTCCGACTTCAATGCTTCCGCGTTCCTGCTCAAGCTCAACCATCCACGCGCCATTGATCGTAAGCATTTCAAGGCCTTCCTGAACTGAAACATGCTTCTCGCGTTTGGCTACCGGATTCTTGTCTATTCTGTAATCGTTTCCCGTTACAAGAACACCCAGATATTCAAATACCGCCTGAGCATCATACGCTGTCCCGCACGGACGGTCTGTGGATGTTGCTGCCCGGATCCCATGCTGCGGGAACTGTTCAACCGGATACTCGGCACGCAGCCGCTCAGCTCCGACCATTTTCTCCAAAGGATTCACATCACCGGCTTCAAGCCCGGCAGACCAGTTGCCCGCAAACGCAACACCGATCCCGTGATCAAAAATACGCGGATAATCCTCATCCCGAACCAGAGCCGCATGGCCGAGGCTGTTTCTGAATATCCTCCCGTTGATCTTCTCGGATTCTATGTAAGCATTGATCGCTTCATTCGATGCGGCATCCCCGTATACATGGGTATGGACAAGCATCCCGGCAGCATTTGCCTTGGTAACAATGTCATTCATAACTTCCTGCTCCCAGATGCGCGTACCGTAGCTGCCATCAGAATACGGCTCCGAAACATACCCGGTCCGGCTCTCCACAACACCGTCCGCAAACAGCTTCACGAAGATCGGATAATAATGGTCTGAACGGTATTTGTTTTTCAGCACAGCCGCTTTCAGTATCCCCTCATTCCGGTCTTCAAAGGATTCAATACAGTAGGCAGAGGCAAAAAGACAGGTCGCTTCTCCTTCTCTGTCCACAGAGGAGATCGCCCGGTACATAGCATCCGTCCCGTCAAGGTTTGTCCATGCGTCGTAGTGAGCGACATAGCCCATAGAATTCAAAAAACCCGCTGTATTCCTGACAGCCTGCTTATAGAGAGTATCGTTGAGGAAGGCGCCAAACACACGGTTGCGAACATAGGCACAGGCTTCGTCTCTTACCGTACCGACAGCAACACCGTTTTCGTCGCGGTGGATGGTCTCAACAGGAACAGGTGTATTCAAAACGCCCGCTTCCTCAAGGCACTTCGTGTTGCACCATCCGCCGTGCAGGGATGCCTCAGAAATATAGACCGGGATATCCGGAAATGCCCCATCCAGAAGCTGTCTGGTCAGCTTCACCCCGCCGATGATCAGTTCTGAAGCATACGGATATGCATAGATGCCTTTCTCATCGGGATGGGCTTTTCTCCAGCTTTGCAGATCCGCTATGTAGTCCTCCGGCTGCTTCAGCACCCGGCCATCCGGGGTGTCCTTCATGGTATCAAGATAACAGCCCAGTTTAAAAGCGCCTTCGGAAATATAATGCCCGTGTGCTTCGATCCCGCCCGGCATTGCAAACGCCGCATGGATGACCTTCGTCTCACTGCCTTCGTATTCTTTCGCGCCATCGGCACTTCCAACGTAGACAAATTTTCCGTTCTTCACCGCGAATGCCCGGGCGGTGTTATGTTCCGCGTCAGAGGTGTATATTTCCCCGTAAACAACGATATCTGCAAACATAAGCGCATCTCCTTCTGTGAATCATAAATCCCTGTCAGACAGAAATCATATTCTTTTTCCTTCAAAATAGACACATTCCGTGTCGATATTCCAGATTTCTTCCGGCTTCATGGCAAATATATCATCCTTCAGCACGACCAGGTTCGCGTCCTTGCCGGTTTCAATGGAACCGAGGCGATGGTTCAGGCGCATACGGATCGAATTGGTTACTGTATAGCCATGGATCATCTGTTCCAGCGTAAGCCGGGCGCTCTTCGGAGGCCGGCCGCCGTCCTCGTAATAACGGTCATGGTCGACTTCATCCGTATCTCCCGGGAAAAGCCGCGTCATGCCGACCTGGATCCCTGTGAAAGGATTAAGAAGGTGCTTCTCGGTCGCCTCGATGACATCGCTGGAAAAGCCAACGTGTTCGCCGTCCGCAATGATCTGCGTATAGTCATGCAGCCGTCTCCAGCGTTCCAGACCGAGCTGCTCCATGTGCGTGGCGGAGCCCATTCCGCTCCAGATCGGCGTGGTATCCATGAACATACCCAGCCGGTGGATACGGTGGATCTCGTCCGGATGGATGATCTCGCAATGCGCGGGCGTGACATAGATGCACCAGTCATCACCGCAGATTTTCTGCGCCGCTTCGCAGGCGTCGCAGATCATGCGCAGGCTTCCGTCGCATACACAGTGGATATGCAGGTCAAGCCTCTCCTTGTTGAGACGAACCATCAGCTTCGTCATTTCTTCAACATTGCAATGACAGCCGGTACCGAAGTTCTTCCCCTCCGGATCGCTGCTGAACGGTTCAACAGTCAGAACATCTCCGAACTCAATGGAACCATCCATAAAATACTTGACGATGTTGCAGCGGATATGATCGGTTGTAAATTTCTTCTGCCAGTCCCGGATCGTTGCGATAGTCTCTTCGATCGCTTCGTCATTCATGACAGGAAGGACACAGGTGGCCTCATAGTGCATGTTCAGCTCGCCCTTCATATCCTTCTCATAAAGATATTTCAGATCTCCCGCCGAGTCAGTCGCGCCGTCCATACAGACCGAGACGCCGTAATGCCGGAAGGTGTCGAAGAAGGGACCCGCCAGTTCATCAGTCATCCCGTCCGGATAGGCAAAACCGGATTTTTCATAGATCCCTTTATCATACGGAAGCATCGCCTGCTGCGCCCAGCCGGTATAGTTGCCGTTTGCATCCTTCGCGAAGTACGGCTCCGCTATGGGACTGCCGTTGCGCGGAATGCCGTTTTTATCCTTCAGCATCTCCAATGCCACATCATTATACAGGCATCCGTGTCCGCTGTTGTCTTCAATACGGGCGGGGCGGTCTGAAATGATCTCATTCAGACGCTTGTTGTTCGGCCCTTCCGGGCCATACCATTCATTCAGATAGCGTGTATAGACGAAATAGGGACATTGCTCCTTCGGATAGAGCATCGCAAATTTCTTAATGTCCTCATACATTTCGTCTTCATTTTGCGTCTCCGCACCATGAAGGACCCAGGCGGTTTTCGACATCATTGCCGGATGCGTATGCCCTTCGATCAGCCCCGGCAGCACAGTTTTTCCGCCAAGGTCCACGGTGTCAAATTCCCTGCCCCAATGGAACAGGGCATAAGCGCGAACATCTTTGGTACTGCCGACATGCGCAAAATGCTTACCGTCCACGGCGACCGCCTCCGCCCACGGATTGCGCCTGTCCTCGGTGTAGATCTTACCGTTCACAAGGATCTTTCTGTCCATGTTTTTGTCTCCTCAGCAATTATTTTTAAGGCAAGACCGCACAAATGAGTTAGTGCGATAGCGAGTGAATTTTTCAACAGATTCGCTTGCAGAAATTGAAGGTTTACTGAATGTAAATCGAAATTTCTGCAAGATGAAGATGTTGGAAAAGACACCGTTCAGCGTGCTGACGAATTGTGCGGTATTGCCTTAAGTAGTCTTCAGTTCATTCTGACGCCTTTATAGAACACTTCTTCGGGAACGATATCTTTCATTCCCTCTACAGGAACTTCCAGAAGATTTTCCTTCAGAACAAGGTAATCCGCGTCCTTGCCGACCTCAATGGAGCCTTTGGTCTTTTCCAGGCGAAGCTGCTTCGCGCCGTTAATGGTATAGCCCAGCAGCATCTGTTCAACAGTCATGCACTCGCTCTCCGGCGGATAGAATTCCGTCGCGGAATAATCGCCGGGAACGGGAGACAGACTGACATCCCTGCGAAGGATGCCGATTTCCATGCCGAGGAACGGACTCCACGCGCCGAAATCACCGAACGCGATATTATCGCTGGAGAAGGTGACCAGGGTACCGTTTCTCCACATCATGCCGCTCTTGTTCAGATTGCGACCGCGTTTTTCTCCCAGAAGCTCGACAGCAGCGCGAACGCCGCCGGGAATGGAACTTCCGCCGTGCCAGGACGGGGTATAGTTGGCAATGACACCGAGAGGCGCAAGGCGCATGATATCCTCATCGCGGACAATGCCGAGGTGGGCGACCGTGACATTAATGAGCAGCTTTCCGCCGATCTCCTTCTGAGCAAGCTCGACAGCATCCAGCACAGTCTTTACGGCAAGCTCGCCGACGGTATGCGCATGGAAATCGATACCTTCTCTGTTCAGACGGACGAGCAATCTGGAGAGGGTCACTTCATCGGTGATCCTGCCGCCGCAGCTTCCGTCATCATACGGATCGATGACAGCCGCGGAGCGTCCGCTTTCGATGCCGTCCATCATGATCTTCATGATGCGGCAGCGTACATGTTCGGTATGATACTTGCGGTCCATCGCCCTGAGGGTCCTCACACAGCTCCGGATATGACGGGGATCCATGATCATATAGCTGCTTTCGACCGTCACAGGCAGCTTGCCTTCCCTGTCCATATCGCAAAGCGTTTTCAAAACACGGTCATGATAATGGACGTTCTCAGGCGTTCCGGCTTCGTACACACATGTGATCCCCATTTTCACGCAGAAATCAATAAACCGCTGCAAAGCGGCGCGGAGCTGATCTTCCGTTATATCCTTCGCATGACCCATATTGAAGGGCTGGAACGCGGCTTCGGTGGCAAAGCCGGTCAGTCTTCCGTTCTCATCTTTGTCATAGCGGCTGAGGCCCTCGGAAATATCCTCCACATCGTCCGTCAGGTTGAAATCATGCAGCACCTTGGAATTGACCCATCCGCTGTGTCCGACGGCTTCCACAATGACGATCTGCGATTCTGTACTGATCTGATCCAGATCCCAACAGGTCAGCTTTTCGCCATGGAGATAGAAGAAGCCGAGAATGAACTTATAGATGGGCCTGCCGGGATCAGCTTCTATATACCCGCGGATAAAATCCAGACATTCCTGCTTACTGTCGCATAGGATCGGTACGATCTCCGGTGTATACTCAAAGGCCGTATCGATCGCGATATGCACATGGGAATCAATGATGCCGGGCATGACGAATTTTCCGCCCAGATCGACGACCTCTCCCTCGTAGTCCTTCAGTCCCTCCTCATCCCCGACATAGACGAATTTTCCGTCCTTCACCGCAAAAGCGGAAGCGTGAAAATTTCTGGCCGCGGATGTGAAAACACTCGCATTTTTGATGATCCTGTCAACCTTCATGATATCTGTCTCCTTCTTAATTAATGATTTGTTTTTAACCGGTTTTTCTAAAACCGTTTCAATTAATGGTATTTTTTCAGACGCTTCCTTTGTTCTTGCCGGGCTTTCCTGGAATTTGCTCACGATGGCGGGGTTCACCGCCGAATATCCGTGAAAGGATCTGATTGCTGAGTTCCTTTATTTTTCTTTTGTCTTTCAAACATATAGATTTCTCTCCTGTTTCTTTTCGGTTGCCGTTTCAGTCAACAGACCCGCTTTGAAGAGCCGTTTCCAAGCCTTTTAGCCCATGACATCATCAGGTCTTCTCTTCTGGCGAGAATGTCCTTCTGCATGCCGATCTCATCGGAGAATACCATCGTCATTCGGTTGTCGCCGGAGAATTTCATCCATTCGTGATTTACGGAAGAAGGGTTGCCGTTCCTGGCAAAATTGACCCACATCTCTTTGATCTCGTGACGGAATTCACATTCCCTCGGATAGAAGATTTCGCCAAGATGATTGAAGGGATTATCAAACAGATACGGAAGCTCTGCGCCGTGCTGAACGCCCACCAGTTCATCCAGCTCCGGTTTTTCAACATAATACATGTATGTATTTCCGCCTGCCGCAGAATGTTTGATTGCCATGCTTGTATTGCCGGCACGGAAATTGAGGTCAGCACCGTACTGCTGCAGTCGTTCCAGCTCGTCTTCTTCGGCCAACGTCTCCATAAAGCGATCATAGAGCACCTTTTCCTCATCATTCAGGAGGGTTCTGTCCTTGCGGGCGATCCAGCGAAGTGTTTCCATAAAGGGCTCCATGCCGCCTTCGATCGCCATAAAATATTTTACTTCGTCACGGTTCGAGCCAATCAGCATATCGATCTTCGCTCGCTTTTCATCGCCCCACATATCATACATGACCGCACGGTCCTCAGGCAGGATCACACCATCCAAGAGCGGGAAGTTGGCAGCTCCCAGCATGTTTTTCGAATCCGTGGCAACTGCTTTCAGGATGGCCTCCAGAAGTTCCTCTGTTGTCAGCTTCAGCAGTTCGTCCATTGTTTCGCAGCCGGCAGCATGGAGGAAGTTTTCCGTCACGTGCATTCCATGCTCCATCGTGTCACAGTAGGCAACGTTCGCGCTTTGCGCAATGATCCGTCGGAAGAGCCCATCGCTGCCATCTATCAGCGGCAGGAATGTGCAGCTTGCGGAGCCCGCGGATTCACCGAAGATCGTCACGTTATCGGGATCGCCGCCAAAGCTGGCAATGTTCTTCTGAATCCAGCGCAGCGCTTCCAGCTGATCCAGCAGGCCAAGGTTCGTTGCATCCTTGTAGTTTTCACCACCCGGCACCTTTTCAAAGTTCATGAAGCCCATGAAGCCAAGCCGGTAATCAATTGTAACAAACAGCACGTCCGGATAGAGTTTAGCGATATTCGACATGTCATAGAGAGGCTGCGCCTGTGATTCCGTCACAAACCCGCCCCCATGGATCCAGACCATAACCGGCTTCTTCTTATCTTCACAGGTTTTGTTACAGTATACGTTCAGAACAAGGCAGTCTTCTCCGAATTCGGCGCGTCCCTCAGAATC
This sequence comes from uncultured Clostridia bacterium, assembly GCA_937886445.1. Taxonomy (GTDB): domain Bacteria; phylum Bacillota; class Clostridia; order Christensenellales; family Aristaeellaceae; genus ZC3RG03. Next base: position 13,779 of record CALGBY010000081.1, read on the forward strand.
ATTGTTCGGTCCCAGAGGAATGGGACCAAATCTGATCGCTTCATAGGTGCCGTTGTCATCCGCCGCGGGAAGAGCCTTCTTCCAGCGTAGATTTCCGACCGGCTGCGTCGCGTAGGGAATTCCTCGCCAGATGATCAGGCTTTCAGACTCATCACCAATGAAATGACCGTTGCTGCATTTTACCACTCTATTCATACATGTCCTCTTTTTCTTTTTCGGTAACGCATTTTGAAATCCGTGCGTTAACGACTTTATTTGTTCCGTTATACCTCACTCGTTATCCGTCAATTATCGGTCACTTTTCCGGAATTCCTTACCGATTGCGAAATAGATGCCAAAGCACATATTATCCTCGCAATCCCGAAGTAAAGCGGCGGTCATCTTCGAATGCCAGAAAAACATATCCATTTGCTTCATTATACCGGGATACATCCCTGGAATCAAGCCTTTCATTTGGTGGGGAAACTTTATCTCTGATGTTGAGCAGACGCTCTGTATTCGGGCAATCGGATGTTACTGGTATTATGCACAGTCTGTTGATAGGGTGTGTCTCTAAAATGAGGAATGTGCAGTTTCAAGCAGATTTTCCGTCAG
>CALGBY010000082.1 GCA_937886445.1 uncultured Clostridia bacterium
GATCAGCGCGAGTCAAAGCAGCGCGTGTACCTTCTCTTTTTCACAGTGATCCCTCCTTTCGGTTCCCTCATATATAAAGACGCGTTCAACAGCCGTTTGTGACACCCGGATGATGATTTTTGCAAAATTTCGTTTTCTGAACGGGCGCGGGGGATCAGTTTACGGTGTTGCATATATATAGATGCACCTGAACGGCGTTTTGAAACATAGCTTTGAAAAATTTCATCAGCTTTTCGCGCGTTTGCCGAATACAGAGAATTGCCGCGATGCAGATCACCGTACTGTGCGGTGCGCTGTCGCCCGTACGGCAGCAGCGCGGTTTTCGGAGCTTCCGGAACCGAACATACTGATAGAATTGCTCATATTCATACCTCCGTATTTTCTTTATCAATTCTTTCCTTTTTCGTATTCTCTGCAATTGCTGTTTCTGGAACTGTACATTCAAAGATACCATGATAACTAGGCATTTTTGCCGAAACCAAGCCATAAAAATACAGAAACTTCATTATAAGTGATGCGAAAAACCTCATGTAGATTACTCCTTCCTTTACTGATTCAGTATACATTGTTTATATTAAGAAATGTGAGTTGTATCGTGAACAGCAGGAAAAACGATGTGAAATGCAATTCAGCCTCATAATATCGGTGAATATACTGTGATAAATATTATTATGATCGTATAGATACTGTGGCAGCTTAATCGCCTGAATTGATATGATCATATCTTCTGTGCTGTAATATGTTTTTTTGTATTATGGCAGTTTGTCTGGAAAGGGCACTTAAAAACATGCTTATCGCCACTGTTTTTGCAATATGTGACTTGAAAAGAAAAAGTAAACTGATGATGACCAATTCAGATATTGTGACTGCAATGGATATTGTTTTCATTTGTCGCGATTTTTTTAACAGATATTTCTTATTATCATGCAAACATACGGGATAATATAGCATAACATAACTGGAGAAACAAACAAGTACTATGACAGCGAAAAATGGTATAACTGCTTCCGTAAGCAAAAGCGCGCATATTAATCCGCAAAACATAATCATATAACATACTAGGGTGTGTTTCTAAATTCAAAACGATGCATTTTCAGCATCTTTTCCGTCATTTCTGCGTTGTCGAACCTCGATTTACCTCCAGTAAACCTTCGGTTCTTCGCCTTGAACTGACGGAAAATCTGCTTGAAACTGCACATTCCTCATTTTAGAGACACACCCTAAACGGTTATGTGCGTGAAAGCCGCCACCTGCTGTTTGGTTCACATAGAATACTGTGATTAACAGTGCAGCTTCTGCGGCTTTATCAAATAATATACTGATAAATAACAAGCCTGCTGTGCTGATAACTGTGTAAAACACCGTTTCGCAGCCATAAACGCATAATTCGTGCTTATCTTCAGCCGGACTTGCATGGTATTCCAGATAACGGACGGTTTTTTCAGCGATACTGTGCAGCATAGTCATCACCGTGTTTTTTCTGGGGCATCCGGAAAGGGCAGCGCGATCTTTACATGAAAGGTGTCCTCCTGCACATCAAAACTGCAGTGCCCGCCGTAATTGTCTGTAAGCCGTCTGATACTCTGGATGCCTAAGGAATGCATGCTGATATCCGCTTTTGAAGAACGCCAGCTGCCGTGCTCCGAAAGCAGTGTGTCCGGGTTACAGGAATTGTCACACAGAATGTAAAACATATTCCAGCTGCGGGAGAATATCAGACGGACAGGCCCGGCAGCGGAGGGATCACTTATACGGGCTGTTCCTTCTATCGCGTTGTCCAGTATGTTTCCGAGAACAGTGCAGAAGTCCACCTCGTTTATCGGCAGTTCATCAAGGGGATAGGACGAATAACTGAAGGCGATGCGGTGCTGATCCATTACGGCGCGTTTGGAAGCAATCAGCGCGTCCACGGCATCGGAACCGGTGATCATGCTGCTGTCGGCATCCAGATGCTTTTTATATTCGGTGATATAGTGCACGGCATTTTCATTTTCACTGTCGTTGAGCATTTGTTCCATTATCTGTACATGGTGCTTAAAATCATGCCGCAGTATCTGCAGGCGGCGGTAGGTCTGCTGTATTTCCTCATTGTGCTGTTTCGTTCGGATGAGCGTTTCCAATTCAAGCCGGTATTGGTTCTCCTGCTCGGCACTGCGCGTTATCTGTATCAGCAGCGCAAAGGATAGTGCTGCGCTGGCAAGCACGCAGATATAGGCTGCTGAAAAAGACAGATCATTATTCGCAATGAGAGAGGCGGCTTGAACACGGTAAATCACTTCTCCCGCAACCATCCAGCCGGCTGCCAGCAAAACGGAAAGCAGCATGGTATTCCACCGGGCGGCAGAATAACTGATCCTGATTTTGGTGATCAGATATAAAAGAGCGGCAAGCACACAGTTATTGCCTTCCATCAGGATCAGCCTGTAGCCTGTACTGGACATGATTGTTTCTGCCGATATTCCGGGAATGGAAAGAAAAAGATTGATCGAAAGGGAGGATACCGTGTTAAACACGATACCGAGTATAATGGTCCAGTATACGGTGAAGGGCCATTTTGTTTCTTTTCCTGTCAGACCGTAGATCAGGGGTATGATGAATACAGCAGAATCCGGCGCATAAAACGGCAGTTGCTCATATACGGACAGGTATACGGCAGCCGCGGCTGTGGAGACCGCTTCGGGCAGCAGCGTTCTGTGATGTATGGAAAGGCGGCGTTTCATAAAGACGGTCATGATCAGCCCCTGCAGAATGTTTGTGACCGTTTCAATCAGAAACCACATGACTTTATTTCCCTCCTCCCTGGTAATAACGGTCAAATGCGACCATAACAGACGCGGCGTGCATTCTTGATAACGGCAGTTTTTTGCCGTTTGATAGGCACAGTTCAGGCTTTCGTACACAGCGGATATGTATCAGGTTTACAAGGATGCTCCTGTGGCACAAAACAAACACGGGATCACCGTTCAGCTGTGATAGCACATTTTTGAACCGGTATCTCAGTTCTGTCGGTTCCTTCTGGCCATACCTTTCAATGCGTATCCGCGGTGCGAACGCTTCAATGCAGATGATCTCCTTTTTCGGAATGGCGTATCTTCCGCTGGGAGATTCAAGCACAAGAAACCCGTTTTGCCTGGATATATACCGGTTATACGCGATATCCATACACTCAGAGAGATCTTCATTGCTTACCGGTTTGCTCAGGTACCGTAAAGCCTGTATCCTGTACCCGTCACGGATATATGCATCTGTAACGGTGATGAATACGATTGGCACTTCGGCATCCGTTTCACGTACGGTACGCGCCGCACAGATCCCGTCCATTTCACAGTAAAACAGGATATCCAGCAGCAGAAGGTCGCATTCCATGCCCTTCCGCCATTGCGAAAGAAAATCCTCAGAGCTTGAAAAACGGGCTATGCTGACGGCACAGCCGCGTTCTTCCGCCCAGCGTTCTGCCATACCGGCTATGTTTTCCTGATACTGCAGGTCATCTTCACATATTACAATATGCATGCTCTTTTACTCCTGTAATGATATCGGTACGCGGCTGCTTTGATGCCGGGCGCTGAACAGGGGCGCTACTTTGCGGGTATTGCTGAGCTTTGTGCGCGGCAGCAGTCTTCTTCAGCGTGGCTTTACGGTTGAACAGTGTGCGGAGGGCATTCTTTTGACCTATCAGATCATTATACCCCGTTTTTCGGGCTGCGGGAAATCAGCACCGTGAACGGTACGAAAAACGCCACGAAATGCAGTGAACTGCGCTGCGGGGAAGCTTGAAAACGGTCCCGGCTCGTTTTCAAACAGGCATCAATGCCGCTTCCGGAGGGAGTAGTGTAAAACGAAACAGAAAAAGACCCGTACGCGCCGGTCTGAACCGCTGGCATGCACTGCGTACGGGTCTGCTTTGTATAATTGTATGCGCGGTATATGCGGCGGCGCGGAGGGAAAAGGCCGGGCCTCCTGCCGGAGGCGGAGGCACCGCTTTACCGGTTCGGGATCAGCACTTCCTTGCCGCCCATATAGGGACGAAGCGCTTCGGGAATGGTCACACTGCCGTCGGCCTGCAGATGGTTTTCCAGGAAGGCGATCAGCATACGGGGAGGCGCGACCACGGTGTTGTTGAGGGTGTGGGGCAGATAGGACTTGCCGTTTCCGTCCTTTACGCGCATCCTGAGGCGGCGGGCCTGAGCGTCTCCGAGGTTGGAGCAGGAGCATACCTCAAAGTACTTCTGCTGACGCGGGCTCCAGGCTTCGATATCGCAGCTCTTCACCTTCAGGTCGGCCAGGTCTCCGGAGCAGCATTCCAGCTGGCGCACGGGGATCTCCATGCTGAGGAACAGCTCTACGGAATAACGCCACATCTTTTCGTACCAGGCCATGGAATCCTCAGGCTTGCAGACCACGATCATTTCCTGCTTTTCAAACTGGTGGATGCGGTACACGCCGCGCTCCTCGATGCCGTGCGCGCCCTTTTCCTTGCGGAAGCAGGGAGAATAGCTCGTGAGCGTCTGGGGGAGGGATTCCTCGGGAATGATCTGGTCAATAAATTTGCCGATCATGCTGTGTTCGCTGGTGCCGATCAAGTACAGATCCTCACCCTCGATCTTGTACATCATGGCGTCCATATCGGTCTGGCTCATTACGCCTTCCACCACATTACCGTGGATCATGAAGGGGGGAATGCAGTAAATGAAGCCCTTGTTGATCATAAAATCACGCGCGTAGGCCAGAATGGCGCTGTGCAGGCGGGCAATATCGCCCATCAGGTAATAGAAGCCGTTGCCGCTTACACGGCCGGCGGCGTCCATATCCACGCCGTTCAGGCTTTCCATGATCTGCGTGTGGTAGGGGATCTCGTAATCGGGCACCTTCGGCTCGCCGAAGCGCTGCACCTCCACATTGCAGGAATCATCCGGGCCGATGGGCACGGAGGGATCGATGATGTTGGGGATCTGCAGCATCAGGTGACGGATACGCTCGGCATATTCCGCTTCCAGCTTTTCCAGTTCCTCCAGGCGTTCGGCGTTGGCCTTCACCTGTTCCTTGATCTTCTCCGCCTCTTCCAGCTTTGAAGGATCCTTTTTGGCCTGACCCATCAGCATGCCGATCTGCTTGGACAGGCTGTTGCGGCTGCTGCGCAGGGTATCGGCCTCCGTGATGGCGGCACGGTTCAATTTATCCAGATCCAGTACTTCATCTACCATGGGCAGCTTGAAATCCTGATACTTTTTGCGGATGTTTTCCTTGACGGCTTCGGGGTTCTCTCTGATCAGACGGATATCCAGCATAACAGTACGCTCCTTGTCATACGGTGTATGCCTGTGCGGCATATGCCTTATTATATACGCAGAAAGGTGAATTTGCAAGCGCGCCGGGCCTTTTGCAGGCGTTTATTTTGACGAAAACGGCGCACTGGTATATAATATGGGCACATAAAGAGGAAACCGGAGGAAGCAGGCGTGGCGGAGAAGGTGATCCTGGGCCTTTCAGACGGCGTGGACAGCGCCGTGGCGGCGTATCTTCTCAAACAGCAGGGGTACAGTGTGACCGGCGTATACCTTGATATTGCCGGTGAAAAGGAAAGAGAGGACGCCCTTTCCAGCGCCCGGAGGCTTGGCATCGAGCTGATCACGGCGGATGTCAGGGACGAAATGGATGAAAAGGTGTGCCGGCCGTTTGCCTTCGAATACCTTTCCGGGCGTACCCCCAGCCCGTGTGTGGGCTGCAATGCCCGCGTCAAGCTGCCTGTGCTGGAAAGGGTCGCGCGGGAGAACGGCGCCCGTCTGATCGCGACCGGCCATTATGTGCGCAGGGAAGGGACGGAGCTTTACCGCGGCAGCAGGGAGAATGACCAGAGCTATATGCTGTCAAGGATCACCGGAGAGCAGGCGGAGCACCTGCTGCTTCCGCTGGGCGGGATGAACAAGACGCTGGTGAGGAAAACGGCGGAGGAGATCGGCCTTTCCGTGGCCCGCAAGGGAGACAGCCGTGAAAACTGCTTCGTGCCCAAAGGCGATAAGTATTACTCCTGGCTGGAAGCGCGCTTTGATACGCCGGGAGAGGGCGATATCATGCTGGACGGCAGGGTGATCGGCCGGCACGGGGGCATCCACCGCTATACGGTGGGGCAGCGCCTGCCTGAGGAAACGGATAAGGGCAGATGGCTGTATGTATACAGGATCGACGCGGAAAACAACCGCATCGAGGCCGCCGAATGGGACCGGCTGTTTACAAACGAGATCACCGTATCGGATGCCGTACTGCGCGCGAAACTGCCGGACGGGGAATTCCGGGCCCGTGTGCAGGTGCGTCACACCCGCTGGGAGGTGCCGGAATGCACTGTGTACCGCGAGGGAGAGCGGCTGCGCGTGGTGTGCGAATCGCCCCTTCGCGCCCCCGCGCCCGGGCAGGCAGCCGCCTTTTATGACGGGGACAGGCTGCTGGGCGGCGGTGTGGTATGCGGTTGACAAAAGGGCGCTTTGAGAATAGAATAAATATGGTGATTTACACCCTCAAGGAGTATTGGAACGCATGAAGTATTTCAGCCCCGTCAGGTCGGGAAAAAGTTTCGCGCTGTGGGCGTGTCTGCTGGCACTGCCCCTTCTGTTCTGCCTGCCGGATAACGGAAAAAGTCCGTTTTTGCTGTGGGGCATGCTGCTTTCACTGTATTTTGTTCCCTGCGCGCTGCTGGCTGCCTGTCACAGCGCGGGGCTGGGCTGCTCGCTGCTGGGCATCGTGTTTTCGTCGGCCGCGTGGTATATCATCGCGGGGGCGGGCGGAGCCGCGGCGTACGGCGCGGCAGTGCTGGTGCCGCTTGCCGTATACTGCTATGTGAGCGAAAAGGACATACCGTTTGTGAAGGCAGTGCTGGCCACGGTGCTTGCCTATGCCGCGGAGGCGCTGATCCTGACCGGCGCGCTGGCCGCGGCCTCCCCGAACGGCGATCTTTTCACCTTTGCCGCGGACAGCGCGGTGAACGCTGTGAGGAGCATGGGCGCGGAAGGCGATATCCTGCTGTATACCTTCTCCGCTCTCGGCCTGATCGGCGACGGCAGCAGGGTGATGAACGCGGAGGAACTGCTGCGTGTGTTCGAAGAAGGGTTTTCCGAGGCCGAAAGAGAAGCACTGCTTACCGGGGATTACAGTGTGCGTGTGCTGGCGGCAAACTACATCCTGATCCTGCTGCCTGCCTATATCGGCGGTCACAGCATCTATGCCGGTGTATTGGGACCGATACTGGCGCAGCATAACGGAAGAAAACGCCGCGAGCGGTGCCTGAAAACGAAAAATGATCAGCCGCTGCCCTCCATGGGCATGCCGAGGCTGAGAAGCTGCTTTATCCCGCGCCGCTGGGGAGCGGCCTTCGGGATCCTTGCGGCGGGATATCTGTTTCAGATGGTGTCCTCAGCCCCGATGATGGTGTTCTGCGGCACACTGTTCACCTCCGTGTTCAGCGCCGTGTATACGCTGCAGGGAGCGGCGCTTCTGAACGACAGACATCATGCCCGGGGAACGGCGCCTGTATGGAGAAAAGCGGTACCGGTGCTGCTGGCCGCGTTTTTGCCCTTTGTGCTCATTCTGTTTGGCGTAATGGATCAGATAAAGGATATCCGGGGCCTGAGAGCGCCGGAAAATGAAAAGGGGGAGCTTGAGATATGAAGGTTATTTTGCTGAAGGATGTCAAAAATCAGGGGAAAAAGGACGAGATCATCAATGTGAGCGATGGCTATGCCCGCAATTTCCTCTTCCCGCAGCATCTGGCTGTGGAGGCTACCGCCGGCGCCAGCAAGGAAGTGGAGCGCAAGAATGCCGCCCAGCGCCAGCGCGAGATGGAGGCGAGGGCCGCGGCTGAAAAGACCGCCGCTTCCCTGCGCGGCAAGGTGATCAATGTGGTGGTGAAGTGCGGTGAAAAGGGCCGTCTTTACGGCTCTGTGACCGGGCAGGAGATCGCCGAGGCGCTTGAAAGCCAGCACGGTGTCAAGGTGGATAAGCGCAAGATCGACCTGAAGGAGCCCATCCGTACAGTGGGTGATACCGAGGTGACCGTGAAGATCTATCCCGAGATCACCGCGAAGATGAAAGTGAAAGTCAGCGGCGGAGAAAAATAATGTCTGAACAGCAGTTTAGCGGCGGGCAGGTAATGCCCCATGCCTCGGACGCCGAGCGCAGTGTACTGGGCGCCCTCATACAGGATACCGCCGCGCTTTCCATGAGCATGGAAATGCTGGCGGAGGATGATTTTTACGAGCCTGCGCATAAGGAGATCTTTGCCGCCGCCAAAGCGCTGGTCAAGGATAATATGGCGGTGGACCTGGTCACGCTTTCGGATAAGCTGGAGGAACGGGGCACACTGAGCGGCGTGGGCGGAAGCGAATACCTGATCGAGGTATCCGCCTTTGTTCCCACTACCCGCAACACGGGCTATTATATCCGCACCGTGCAGGAAAAGAGCACGCTGCGAAGGCTGATCCTTGCCGGTCAGAACATCAGCAGGGAAAGCTACGAGCAGAAGGATGATCTGCAGACCGTGCTGAACCACGCCGAAAAGAGCGTATTCGATATCGTGATGCGCAAGGCCGGAGCGGACGCGCTGAAGCCGATCAGCGAGGTACTGCCCGATACCTATGCCAAAATGGAGGAATTCGCCCACCTGAAGGGCGGCATCAGCGGTGTGCCCACCGGGTTTTATGATCTGGACAATGTGCTTACCGGTATGCACGGGGGCGAGCTGATCCTGATCGGCGCGCGCCCTTCAATGGGCAAGACCAGCTTTGCGGTGAATATCGCTTCCAATGCCGCCCGCAAAAAAAAGAAGGTGGCCATCTTCAGCCTGGAAATGCCCAGAGAGCAGATCGCGCTGCGTATGCTTTGCGGGGATGCGCGCATCTCCATGCAAACGGTGCGTCAGGGAAGGCTAAAGGACGAGGAATGGGTCAAAATGGCCCGCGCCGCCGCGCCGCTGGCCATCAGCGATGTGTATATCGACGATACCGCCGGCATTTCTCCCGCGCAGCTGCGCAGCCGCTGCAGAAGGCTGATGATGGAAAAGGGTCTGGATCTGATCGTGATCGACTATCTTCAGCTGATGAGTGCCGACGGCAAGCACGACAACCGCCAGCAGGAGGTGAGCGAGATCTCCCGCGCGCTCAAGGGCATCGCGCTGGAATTGAAGGTGCCGCTCATCGCCTGCGCTCAGCTTTCGCGTGCCAATGTGCAGCGCACGGTGAAAACGCCTATGCTGAGCGACCTGCGTGAATCCGGCTCTATCGAGCAGGATGCCGATGTGGTCATGTTTCTGCACAGGGAGGGATATTATGATACCACCATCCCGGAGGATCAGAAGAATATCGCACAGGTGATCATTGCCAAGCAGAGAAACGGCCCTCTGGATACCATCAAGCTGGCCTGGCGGCCGGAATGCACGCTGTTTGATAATCTGGCGGCGAAGTAAACGAAGGAGATCAGCATGAATACACAGTGCTTTGTTCAGGATATGGTGAAGGATACCCGCTTTGAGGGCTTCCTTCTGGTACGCGCGGCGGATCAGCGTCAATCCAATAACGGCCAGAAATATCTGGATATGACGCTTGGAGACCGCACAGGCGAGGTGAACGCCAAGGTATGGGATGAAAACGCGCAGCCTCCGCAGACAGGCACGGTGATCAAGGTGAGGGCTTCGCTGCAGGAGTACAAGGGAAGGCTGCAGATGCGCGTGGAAAGGATGCGGAGCGCGGAGGAGACGGACGGGATCGACATGAGCCTGCTTACCGTAAGCGCCCCCGAGACCCCGGAAAGCATGCTGAAGGAGATCCGTGAGCAGGCTGAAAAGCTTCAGACGGAGGATCTGAAAAAGATCGTGCTTGAAATGCTCAGCATGACCGGGCCGAGCCTTATGTGGTTCCCCGCGGCGCAGAAGGTGCATCATGCCGAACGCAGCGGCCTGCTGCATCATACGCTCAGCATGCTGCGCACGGCAAACGCCGTTCTGCCCAATTACCCCTTCCTGAACGCCGATCTCGTGCTGGCCGGTGTGATCGTGCACGATCTTTCCAAGGTGTACGAGATGCAGGCGGATGAAACCGGCAATGTGAGCGATTATACCGTGTCCGGCATGCTGCTGGGGCATCTTGTGCACGGCGTGATGCGTATTGAGGAAGCGGCGCGGCGCGTGGGTGTGACAAGTGAATATGTGCTGCTGCTTCAGCATATGGTGATCAGCCATCACGGCATCCCGGAATACGGAAGTCCCCGCCCGCCCATGATCCCCGAGGCGGAAATGCTGCACATGATCGATGATATGGATGCCAAGATGAACGAGATGGAAGGCATTCAGCGCCGTACCGTGCCCGGCGTGTTCTCCGAAAAGATCTGGTCGCTGGACCGCAGGATGTATCATCCGGCCGTCGCTCAGGCCCTGCCCTTTGAGGAAAAAAAGGAGGAAACGGCAAAGCCGGCCGCGGTTCCGGCTCCCTCCCGCAGGCTGAGCCCGGAGGAAGCGCAGCGGGCATACGACGGTCTGTTGTAAAAAGCAACGTGCAAATGTTAAAAAACTGTTGACGAAAAAGAAATCAATTGTTACAATATAGTTAAGACAGAAAGACTGTCCGCATTTTGTGTACATCCGGGAGGGAATACCTCATGAAGAAAAAGACAATCGCGATGCTGATCCTGCTGGTTGCTGCGGTGCTCCTGCTGGCCGGCTGCGGCGAAAAGGAAGAGCTGCCGAACGCGGGCATCGTGTATCAGCCTGATCCCTTTGATCCGGTGACCGCCACCCCCGCTCCGCAGCCTCAGGAGCAGGAGACCAATGAATGGGGCGGCCCCGCGGGCTATGATCCGGCCACCGAGGAGGATACCGGCAGTGAGTATCTGGACGGCGCCTATGATGAATACGGCAACCTGACCCAGATCGGCGCTACCTCGATCCCGCTGGATCCTCTGGATATGCCTACGCCCACGCCGCGCCCCGCTCTGGCCTTTACCTATAAGGAATACACGGTGAAGAATCTGGGGTTCAGCTTTGAAGCCCCCGCCGGCTGGGTGGAGGATGAAAGCATGCAGTGGGAATACACCCTGTATGACAATGAAAAGCGTGACGGGTTCCAGGGCTATGTGAAGATCTCCGTGGAAAGCGTGGGCAATGCCTACCGCAAGAACGACCTGAAGGCCACACTGAAGGAAAAGCTGAACGCTTTGCACCCCTCGGGCTACAGCGAGTGGAAGGATAACGAGATCAACGAACGTTCTCTGCTTAAAAAAGACGGCGCTTACACCACCTTCCGCGGTGTACAGGATGACGGTGTGATCGTACGCGGCTATGTGCATGTGGCTCTGCTGGATAACAACCGTGTGCTCACACTCACCGTTTGCGCTCCCGGCTACTATAATTCCAGCTACGGCGATGTATATCACCGTGTGCGCGACACGCTGAAAACCGTTACCGCCGCTCCCGCAAACTGAAATGATATGCTTACAGCCTTTTCCGTAAGGAAAGGGCTTTTTTCTTTCCGGGACGGATCAATGTAAAATCAAATGACAGGCTCTTTTCAATTCCGGTGCTTTGTGATAATCTATGTTCAGTAAACGGATTTGACGGGAGGTACGGAATGGAACTCTTTGAGATGTACGATATTGACAGAAAGCCCGTGGGGATGCAGATCGTGCGCGGGAATAAGGTGCCGGACGGGTGTTATCACAATGTGGTGCACTGCTGTGTTTTCAATACGAAGGGTGAGATGCTCATCCAGCAGCGCCAGCCCTTTAAGGACGGCTGGAGCAACCTGTGGGATATCACCATGGGCGGCAGCGCCGTTGCCGGTGAAAACAGCCGGGAGGCGGTCACGCGCGAGATGCGCGAGGAGGTTGGGATGGAGCTGGACTTTTCAACTTCCCGTCCCGCGTTTACCATCAATTTCGGTCATATCTTTGATGATATTTATATCATTGACCGGGATGTGGACGAAACAACACTGACCCTTCAGGCGGAGGAAGTGCAGAGGGTATGCTGGGCGTCCGCGGAGAAGATCAAGAGCATGATCGAAAGCGGGGAGTTCATCCCCTACTGGCCCAGCCTGATCGATTTTATTTTTGACTGGCACAGAAACAAAAACATGCGTTTCCGGCGGGATGATACCGTGCCCGCGCCCCGGCCGTGAGCTGCTCCGGGCTTCTTCTGTACAATTACTGCCATCCTGCTCTGCAGCCGCTGATGAACATCATGCGGCTTGAAAAGCGGGATGCTTTTCGGCTTGCCGCCGCGCTGGCCGAAAAGCACAGGGGAGAGAGCTCCTTTTATCGCTTTGCGGATTTTGAAAATTATTATGCCCTTCGTGAGAGGCAGGACCGGTATCTGTATGAGCAGTTTATCGCCCTCGGGGGCAGGCCGGAGGAGGAGCATCCTCTCTCCTTTTCGGTGGGGGAGTGCGCGTATCTGAAGGAATGGTTTTCCGGAGGAAAGGAAACGGTGCTGAGGCTTTCGGATATCTCCTCCTGCCATATCAGCTTCACCCTCGGCGACAGCGGCGCGCTGATCGGCAGAGACGGGAAGGTGAAGGTGCTTACGAAGGAGGCGTTTCTTGAAGCCTATGAGGCTGCCGGGCGAAGCACCTCCGCTTTGCTTGCGGGAACCGGCTGCGGCTATGTTGAGGCGCAGCTGTGGAGCAACTGCTATATACGCTGAGCAGGCCTTAAAACCGCACAGATACTTGACAGCATGCTCTGCTGTGCTTTATACTTTTTCAGAAAACAGATATTTGGAGGACGCGTATGTACGATGATGCCGGCGCGGGCGGATACATCCGCGTGATGTATTGCCCGTCATGCGGACACAGGATCACCTCTGACGCGGTGTTTTGCCCCGAATGCGGCGAAAGGACCGGTTTTGATCAGAGCGAATACAGAAAGCAGCCTGAAGAACAGCGGGAGCAGCAAAAAGAGAACGGAACGCGCGTTGGCGCCGCCGGAGCGGCGTACGCGTATCATACAGCCCGGAGCATGGCTTCCAGCGCGAAAAGCGCGTCCTCTCCGGCCACACCGGAGCAGTCCGGCCCTACCTATATACAGATCAATGTAACGGAAGCCCAGCCGGAATATTCAAACTGCAAAAAGTGGGTCACATTTTTTCTGTGTCTGTTTCTCGGGCATTTCGGCGTGCACCGCTTTTACACCCGGAAATACGGCACCGGCATACTGTTTCTGCTGTTCGGGGGCTTTTTGTGGCTGGGTGTGATCGTGGATCTGCTCCGCATTCTGTGCGGCGGCTTTAAGGACGCGGACGGCAGGCCGCTTTCCTGATAAACGGGTCTTTCGTGACGCCTGCGAAGCGCCGCTCTGCACGGCGGCTGATGCAGGATGACCGGCGGTAAAGACGAAAGCGAAGAAGAAGAAGAGTTTGAAAATCGTGTTCGGTCGATTTTCAAACAGTCCATTGGTACTCATCCGGAGGGAGGAATATAACGATGAAGCGGATCGGCTGTATTGTATTGATTCTGGCTTTGCTGTTTTCTCTTGTGACTGTGCCGTTCACGGTCTGCGGCGCGGAGCAGGGGTTCAGCTTTGTGGTGGCGGACAGAGATGTTTCGCTGTCCAACCAGCCGTGGGATACTTACTCGCAGGGATGCAGTGTTTCGGAAGGCGAGATTCTTTATTACAGCGGCATCAGCACGGAGTACAACGGGTATACATGGTACGGGGTGCTGCGTAGCGGAATGCTGCTGTTCATCTGCGCGCGATACGCGACCCTCAGCGAAAATGTTTCCGAAGCGTGCACCACGGCGGAGATCGTGCTTCGCCGGGAGGCGGGAACGGAATATCAGCAGATCACCACGGTGCCGCGCGGAAAAACGCTTACGATCCTGGACTGCGGATGGGATCGGGACGGCACCCTGTGGCTCTATGTGCGCTGGAACGGGCAGAGCGGGTATATCTCTTCCCGCTTTACAAGGATCGTTGACGTGTATGAGCCCGGGCCGTACGGCTATGCAGTGACTGCCGTGCTTACGGAGCGCCACATGGCTACCCGCAGCGGCCCCTCGACCAAATACTATGAGACCGGCAGCTTTTACAGCCGCGGGGACAGCGTGAAGCTGTATTCCCGCGTGTGGGACAGCGTGAATGAGATCTGGTGGGTACAGGCGGAGGCCAAAGAAAGCGGACAGCTGAAGCGGGTGTATACCGGCTCCTGGCGTTTTTCCGGGCTGGATCTGTATGACCTGCCCGAGGAATACGCGCGTTATGACGCGACCGTCAGCCGCGGACAAACGCTGCGTATGGGCCCGGGAAGCGGCTACGCGTATTACGGCGCGAGCGTTTCCTCCGGGAAAAGAGTGACAGTGTACAATATCGAAAACGGCTGGGCGCAGATCGAATGCACCGTGAACGGCACGCGCTATCGCGGCTGGGTGGAGCAGTCCGCGCTGAGATAGAGCCCCCGAAAAATACCGCGCGATCCGGCGGTATATACTGATGCCCCGCGTGTTTCAGCTGTGGTTTGAAACACGCGGGGCATTTATGTGTCATCAAAGCGCAGACAGGCCGGGTCAGACACCGGCTGTGTTTTTTGCCCGTTCGCTTTCCTTTTTCATCCAGGCCCTTCTTGAAAACTCGCATCCGCAATAGGGCTGCCGGTACAGGCCCAGTTCCCGGCTGATGCGTATGGAGCGCAGATAGCCGTCCTGCTTTTTGAAATCGCTTGTCAGATACTTTACGCCGTATTCCTTTTCAAGCTCCGCGCCGATCGCGTTCAGCTTGCGCGCGTTTTTATACGGGCTTACCGAAAGCGTGGTGCAGAAATAATCAAAGCCGCCCTCCTTCGCGAGGCGGGCCGCGTCTCTCAGACGCAGGGCATAGCATTTCGCGCAGCGCTCTCCGCCTTCCTCAGCCTCTTCGAGGCCCCTGGCGATCTCAATAAACGGCGCTTCATCCCACTCGGCTATGTCCAGAGAGACGGGGGAGGAGAGCGGAAAATCCCGCAGCAGGCGGCGCAGCTCCTCAACGCGCTTGTCGTATTCCTTCTTCGGAGAAATGTTGGGGTTATAGTATCGGAGCGTGATGTCGAAATACTTTGTTAGCCTTTCCAGCACTGAGCTGGAGCAGGGCGCGCAGCACCCGTGCAGCAGCAGCCGAGGGCGGGTCTCAAACCGCTCCACGGTCAGCTCCACCTCGTCCTTTTTCATAAAAAGCTCCTTTTGATGGGTCTTTGATCCCGGAAAACGCCGGACGCGGCAGCCGCGGACGGTAAGCACTGTTCGCGGCTGCCGGAGTCATCCTGCGGCGGTGTATCATGCCCCCGCTCTTTCTCCGATGATAGTGCCCGGGGCGGAGAGATCACAGGCTCCGCTTCCTTTTGCGGAGGAACACTGCCGCGGCGAAGGTGAGAAGCGATGTGCCGGTCAGGGCTGTCCACAGCAGGGGGGCGGCACTGTCGCCGGTGGGGGGCAGTTTCTTCACCACCATCAGGGCGGGATTGGAAGTGAGCCTGCGTCCGTCGGCATCGGTAATGATGACGCGGTAATAGTTGCCGTTATCGCTGTAGGGAACGCCGGTCAGGGAAAGGGTCCTGTCTTCCGCCCCCTCAATGTTCCGGAACGCGCCGCTTCGGCCGTTCTGGCTCACCTGCCACTGATAGGTGAGGGGCTCTTTTCCGCCGCGGGTCTTTACGGTAAAGGAGGCATTCTTCTTTTCTGTGACGAACACATCCTCGGGCTGGGTGATGATGGCAAAATCGGTGTTCAGGGGCAGGGTGGAGCTGTTGTTGTATGTGTTGGTTTCAACAGATCTGCCGTTTACCTCAAGCACCAGGCTTTCACCCGTTTTGCCGCCGGTCACGGTATCCAGCGGCACATCGTAGGAAATGACATTCCGGTACGCCAGCGTCACGCCGGAGAAGGACTGGCTGTAGGTGTTTTTGCCGTCCACCGCCGCGGTCACCGAGATGCCGGTGGCGCCGGACATGCCCTCGTTGCGCACCACGATGTGCACCGTTTCTACGCCGGCTTCATTGCTCAGTCTGCCCGATACCGAAAGATCGGCATCCCCAATGGGTACGGGGTTACGGTCATTGATGGTGGTGGTGGCGAAGCGGGACATCAAATTGTCGCCGGCTGCCAGCAGGGGGCCGCCCTCTTCCTCATCCAGATGCCAGACGCTCTTTACCGTCATATCATTCTTTTCGCTGCTGCCGGGGCCCATCATCGGGTTTGCCATGCTCATGCCCACCGAAACGGGTCTTCCCTCCGATCCGGGGCCGGTAGCGCCCGGCAGCACATCGCGATAGGTTTCGGTGTCCGCGTTGTACAGCATTTTGCTCCAGGCGGATACGGCGTCATAGCGGCCGCCCTGAGGCAACGCGCGGGTGAACATCTCGCTGAAGGTGACATAGATCTCGTAATAGCCCGGGATGAAATCATCGGGTACCCGGAAGGTGGTGCGGTACTGATGAGTCTCATCGGGCATCAGCACCTCGGTGGCGTACACATCGGTCTTTCCGTTCTGATTGACGGCAAAGGTGTCCATTTGATGATTTGAAGAGTAGCCGGAAACCGCTTCATAGCCCGTCAGGGCGGGAAGGGAGGAATCGGCGGGGAGCACGCGGGATTGCAGCGGGTTTTCACAGTTGACCAGAATGGAGGCCAGGTTGATCTGCTCCTTGCTGCCGTCCTTCAGGGCATAGGCCCGCAGGGTGATCTTGCTGGCCGGGATGTTGCCGGTGTTCATCAGGGTGAACAGCACATTGATGGTGTCTCCCGGCTTTACCAGCACCTGCTCGGGGGTGGCGTCCAGCACCTCCGCCTGCAGGGTCTGCCGGAAAGTGAAGCGCTTCAGGTTGCTCTTCCTGCTGTCGGTATATTTTACGATATTTCCCTCTTTGGAGATCACTGTTTCGCCGGTCTTGATCCTTTCCAGCATGAAGCCCTGAATGAACCCGGCCCCGTCATCGTACAGCTTCAGGTAGGAGATGCCGGTATCCACCGAGGCGTCCTTCGGATCGAATACCGCCAGATGGAAGGAATGGGAGGCGTACAGCTGCCCGTCATTGCCCTCGGAAAGGTAAATGGCGCGGATGTTGTAGCCGTCCCCGCCGGAGGGATCGGAGGAGACCGTTTCCAGATAGTACAGGGCGCGGCTGCCGCCCAGATCCACCAGGTCGAAATGGGCGGGGCCGATGCGCACGCCCAGATCCCGGGGAGAGGTGAAGCGGGGCCTGCCGTCGCTGCCGAAGCGGTGGTCGGTAAGGCTCAGGGCGAAGCGGCCGGTTTCATCCCGGCTGCTGACCAGGGCGAAGAGACCCGCCTCCTTCTGCGAGCCCGGAATGTACCGGAAGGAGTTGATATCGCCGGTCAGCACCGATTCTTCATACACCTGACGGTCAAAATCGCCCTCGCCGTCCCGGGCGATCAGGGCGGTGACGGGGTTTCCGTCCGCGTCGGTCTGCCCGGTCAGGGTGCCCAGCACGTACAGGTCATTGCTGTGGGTGCCCATGCCCCTGGCGATGCCGTACACCTGTATGATGTCATCCAGCGGGTGCGCGGGGGTGTCAAAATTCACGCTGTATACCCGCTTTCCCGCTGTCTGGAAGCCGTAGGTCTCCAGCACGGCGGCGGGACGGTCCGGCGTCAGGTATACCGAGGCGACGCCGTAGTGCACGGTGGTGGGGGCATCGGAGAGGATCAGGGTGTAGGTGAGATAGTAGAAGTATTCATCATGGTCGCTTTCGCTCACCTTGCCCACCTTTTCGTCAAAGGCGATGGAAACGCTGCCGTTCAGGGCGGAGGTGTTCATCACCTGAGTGGTGAGTGAATCCGCCCGGACGGGGTAGTGGCTTACAAGGCCGCTGTCGTAGAACACGATGTTGTAGAATTCCACGGAGTAGATATCGTTTTCGATCTTCCTGTTGGGAAATTCGAGCTCAAGGCTGTATTCGTAATAGGTGACCGCCAGGGTGATCATGCCGAACCCTGCCTCATGCCGGGGCACTTCCTCGGTGCTCGTCACCTCAAAGTACGCCACCTTTGTGTCCTTGGTCAGGCTCTTGTCGTGGTTCTTGCCCACGTACAGATAGGGCAGGTCCACCGGCACAAATTTGGCGGAGCCGCTGCTCATGTCGATCTTCGCGCAGCTGAGCCAGGGACGCACGGCGCCTTCCACCGCCTTGTCCTCGATCCAGAAGGCGTAGATATCGCCGTTCATCTCCGCTGTGCGGTAGTTGGAGGCGTTCTCCACCGTGCGCAGGGTCTCCACCTTGGGCGTCACATAGTGCACGGTGTCCGCGTCGCTGCTTCCGCTGCCGGAGCGCAGATGAATGCCGGCGGAAGATTTGGCGGTATTGGGGTTGGCGCTGCTGTTCAGCTTGAACTGCCAAGTATGCTCCCAGATGGTGGCGCGTACGGAGAAGAACAGGAACTCCGCCACCACCTGGATCCCAGCGTTCAGGGTGACCTCGGGCGAGAATTTTTGGGAATTCATGGGCCGGATGTGCAGGTTAAGGGACATGCCCACGAAGCCTCTTATATAGATGCCCGCCAGACCCTTGACGCCCGCGCCCGCGTAGGCGGACAGGGATACGCGGGGCGAGATAATGATATCCAGCCCCTCCTTCTGGAAGGAGATGTCGTTCCATTCGGACATTTTGGCCACATTCTGATGGGGCGCGGTGAAGGTGAAGGGGATATCCACACCCGCAGAGATGCCAACGCTCAGGTCAAAGCCCACATGGCAGGGCACGGGGCCCACCATGAAGGGGGAGGAGAAGGAAACCATCGCGTCCAGCGACGCGGATACGAACAGATCCATATTGCCCGCGTAGGGGTCGGCCTCCGGGGAGGTATCGGGATTTTTGGCGACTTTTCCGTTCAGAATGACGCAGAAGCTGGCCATGAACTTGGATTTGAACATGTCCATGAAACTGGACTTGGCGCCGTCCTTCCGGGTGCTGGCCATGGCGATATCCGTCAGGCTCTTGCGGCCGGAAACGAAATCCTTGTATCTTTCATTGGTCTGCTTGCTGTTGACGGTCTTCCAGCCTTCCTGGTCCGTTTCATCCTCGGAAAGCTTCTTCATGGCGGCCACGCCGATGCTCAGGTAGAAGGTGCCCGCGGGGGAGGCGGAGAAATTGACCGCGCCCAGGCCCAGCAGATCCCAGGGGAAGGCCATGGAGATGCGCAGGCTCTTGAGGCCGGGCAGATTCAGGGGGATATCCACCCCGAAGTTGGAGCCCGGAATAAAGGAGGGGATGCCCGTCACCTGCTTGAGAGGTTTCTCGGTAATGGCTTTTTCGGTGGTAATGGCCTTGGTGCGCACAAAGCCCGGCTCGGAGCCGTTTTCGCCGTACTGAAGGCTCACATCCTCCTCAGGCGCAAGCTTTGCGCACCAGGTATCCTTCAGGTCAAGCACCGTCACGCCGTCCCGGGTACCCGTGACGGTTTTTGTTACATTGACAGGGTTATCGGAGCCTGCGGGAGTGTAGGAGAAGGTAAAGGTGCCGGTGCGTCCGGGGTAGGTGTGGATGCCCACCCGGAAGGACTGCACCGCGTCATTGGCGGGGGTATAGTAGACATGCTCGGTATCGTGCACCACATCCACGCCGCGGAAGGTGGCAAACTGCACGTAGGATTCGCCGTCGTCCTCTTCCAATTGTATATGCAGGGCTTCACCGGCGGTGATACGCAGTGCCTCGGATTCCCATATGCGGTATCCCTTCTTTTCAATTTTGAGCCCCGCGGTCAGGCGGTAATGATCGTCCAATTGGAAACTGCCCGCGGGGAAGATGATGACACCGTCGGAGCCGGTTAACCCGGTTTTCACCGTGTCGCCCTGGGACAGGGTCACCTTGGCCCCCTGAATGGCCACGCTGTCCTTGGTTCTCACCTCAATGCCGATCTGATCGGTATTCAGGATGATCACATGGAAGGAAGTGCCGTCGGGGTTGGGGGCGCTCAGCAAACCGCTCTTCAGGGGGGCGGCCTCGGCGTCCTCAAAGAAGGCGTCCAGCTGCCCGTTCATGTCACTGATCTCCGTCACCCATTTGCCGGGGAAGGGGCCCTTTTTCAGTTCTTTGGTGATCTCGTTTATTCTTTCCACCGCCTTGCTGATGCGGCGGTAAGCGGCGGACCGTTCCGCGGGGGTGGAATCGGGGTTGTTCAGCACGGTTTCGGCGTTCACCACCGCGTTGTACTCCGTTTCCAGGTCAAAGATGAAATAATTCACCTTGCTTTCCAGCTTATAGACGGAGGAGCGTATGCCGCTGAGAGACCAGTGGCCCGTTTCCGTTTCTACGGAGGGGTCTTCCTCCGCCCTGCGGGAGGCCATCACATAGCGGTTCTTCAGGGGCGTTACGGTGTTGTCCCTGAAATCCGTCAGATAGCAGTATTTCTGATAGGCGTTCATGGAATCGGACCAGCTCATGCCCTCATGCCAGCTGCCGGAAACCGTTCCCGCCAGCTTCCGCGCCCGCAGCAGCTCCTCATCGGAAAGGGTAAAGGGGTCCTCTGCCGCCGGGGCGGACACCGGCAGCAGGGAAAGGCACAGAACCAGAATCAAAAATATACTGAACAGCTTTTTCATCTTGCTTGTACTCCCTTCGGGCGGGGGGTGAAGCACCGCGGGCCTTATGCCGCCTCCCGGTTTCATCCTCACCTGTATACGCGTTTTACGATGCGATTTCTTCCTGATTTATTCATCACTCGGGGAAAACCAGGCCCGATATGTCGATCTCGATGTCATATTCATCCCGCCACGCGGCCACCTTTTCATCCATCGCCGCGCTTTGCTTTGCCAGCAGCAGGGATTCGCTCATTTCGCTCCACGCTTCCTCATCGGGGGTGTATTCCCCGCAGGCCATGTCATCCATGCGGCAGTAGACGCACACAAAACCGCCGGTATATACGGCACCGGTGCAGTCGCCGAATTTTTTCAGCCCTGCGATCTGCTCCCGCACGTTGTCCTCCCAATTGGGTGAATCGGGATGGAAGGGATAGCCGGGTTCCTCGGGGCTCACATAGGCCGGCTGCACGCTGTGGGCGGCGATGAGGCTTTCAAAGCTCTCGCCTTCCCCGAGGGAGGTGACGATGAGGGAGCGCATGGGGGCAAAATCCTCCTCCGCAAGGCGGATCGCTTCATCCAGCGCCAGCCGCGCGGCTTCCTCCGCCTCCGCGGCCAGATTGCAGCGTTCCCGCGCCGCGGACAGGTCTGCGTTCTCATCCAGCGCCGCCTCTGCCAGGGTGGATCTGGCGGCTTCGGTTTCCGCCTCGGCCTCCGCCAGGTCCAGCTGCGCCCCGGTGACGGCATCGCTCCGCTCCGCGGAGGGGCGGAAGGCGATGTATTTCACATAAAAATATCCTTCGGGCACATAGGTGCTGGTATTTCCGGAAAAAAGCACGTTTTCCTCAAACAGCCCTATGTCATTCTCGTACAGCAGCCTGTCCGGCTCCACATAGGTTTCCCGGTAAGCGACCGTTACTTCCTCCTCCGTCACGGTCACCTCCGGGCAGAATTCCGCCGCGAACCGATCCATCAGCACGCTCTGGGCCGCCTTTTCCCAGATCCCATCCATGGAATAGCCGGCGCTCTCCATGGTCTGGGTGATCAAAAGGTCCGGAATCGCTTGGTCCGGATAAGCCTCCTTCATTTCATCCGCCACGGTCTGCCACAGCAGATCATAGGTCTGCCGTGCGTATTCCTGCAGGGCTTCCTCCTCCTCGGGGGAGAAGGTATTCAGGTCCCTCTCGGCCAGCTTGTCCTCCACGATGGACACAGTCACGAAATGCTCCGCAGCCGCCGTGAGGAAGGCCTCTTTGTCCTCTCCGAAGAGGGAATCCGCCGTGACACCCATGGTGAGGGGCATGTTCGCCGCGGTCTCGTTGATATATTTCTGAACGGTTTCCGCTGTGAACACCCGGTCGTTCACCCTTACCGCCGCCTTCTCCTCCGCTGCGGCGAAGGAGAAGAGCATGACGGCTATGATCAGCGCCGCCGTAATGCAGCGCCCTGCGCGGCGTACGGATCTGTTTCTCATACTGCGTCCCTCCCGAAAAGCATTATGTGTATAGAAAGACACTTTTCCGTTGAGCTTTCTGCCCTTTTCTACCACATATAGTATATCAGTATACAGTATATCACAATGAAGGCATCGGTACAACCCGCCCGGAGCGAAAAAGCGCACTCTTCTGCAGGTGCCTGATCTGAACACCTCTGAGTGAAGCTGAAAATGCATACGGCCGATCTTCAAACAGCCCATCGGTGCTTCTTCCGGAGGGCGGGTCAAAAGAAACGGAGACCGGTCACAGGGTTTTTCCCGCGCCTGATCGTTTTTTCCATAATTTTTCTTGTTTTTACAATCCCCGCCGCGTTGACCGGGAAGCGGCGCTGATATATAATTATGGCGATGAAAAAGTAAAACGGCCGAAATGCTCTGCACCCGCGGCGATGTGATGATGTGCCGCGGCCGGCCGGGAAAGTGAGAAAAAGAATGGAGATCGGCGCGCAGCTCTATACCGTGCGTGAATACACAAAAAACCCGGAAGCACTTGCCGAAACGCTGAAAAAGGTGGCGGATATCGGCTACAGAACGGTACAGCTTTCCGCTACCTGCCCCTTTGACGCGGAGTGGATGCGCGACCTTTTGAAGAAGAACGGGCTTCGCTGTGTGCTTACCCATACGCCGGTGCCGCGTCTGACGGGAGAGCTTGAAAGAGTGATCGGTGAGCACAGTGTTTTCGGCTGTGACGATATCGGACTTGGCTGGTATTCCCATGATGCCGATAAGGGGGATACCTATGAGCATTTTCTTGAAACCTTCGGCCCTGTCGCGCGAAAGATCCGGGACGCGGGAAAGCAGTTCATGTATCACAATCACGATCAGGAATTCAAAAGGCTGAACGGTAAGCTGATCCTTGAGAAGCTGGCGGAGGATTTTTCCGCTGATGAGATGGGCTTCACGCTGGATACCTTCTGGGTACAGGCCGGCGGCGGAGACCCCGCCCGGTGGCTTGAAAGGCTGGCAGGCAGGATCGACTGCATCCATCTGAAGGATTATGCCTACGGACGCAAAATGGCGGTCGTGGGTGAGGGAAACATCAATTTTGACCGGGTGTTTGAAAAGGCGGAGGCCGGCGGCACCCGCTTCATGCTGGTGGAGCAGGATGACTGCGGCGGAGAGGATCCCTTTGATTGCCTGCACAGAAGCTATCTTTATCTGAAAGCCCGGGGCTTTGAGTGAGAAAATGCCGGGTGTGAAAATAAAAATCGAGAAGACGGAGGCAGAATGATGGCACAGAATGTACTGGTAACGGGATGCGGAAGAAGCTACGCGCTGGGATACAATCTGGCGCTCCGGTATCTTGAAAGCGGCGATACCGTGGCGGCATCGGTGCGCAGGGCATCGCCCGAATTGGAAAAGCTGAAGGAGCAGTATGGGGAGAAACTGATCATCCTTACCATGGATATCGGCAGCACCGCCTCGGTGAACGCCGCGGCGGAGGTACTGGCCGGGCAGACGGATCATCTGGACCTGATCATCAACAATGCCGTTACCACCTCTCCCGATGTGGGAAAGGGCTTCTTTGAAGCGGATCTGGATCCGATCGCCCGTGCCATGGATGTGGCCGCCGTGGGCCCCATGCGGGTCATCAAGGCCTTTTATCCCCTGCTGAAAAAGAGTGCCGGCACAGGGCTGATCATGAACATCTCCTCCGAGGCGGGCAGCATCAGCAAATGCTACCGCACCAATATGATCGATTACGGTATGTCCAAGGCGGCTCTGAATATGGCCACCATGAACCTGGTCAACACCTTCCGTGATGATCCGAAAATCAATATTTTCTGTGTGCATCCCGGCTGGATCCGCACAGACGGAAAGCCCGATAACCCCGCGCCGCTCTCCTCCTATGAGGCCGCGGGCATCCTGCAGCGGCTTTTTGAGCAGCGCAGGGAGGATAAAGCGGGGCACCGCTTCATTACCAACAGGGGAGAGGATTATCCCTTCTGATCAGCCGAGATCCGAATATCGCGCAAATCAAAAGCCGGCCGCGTCTGCAGCCGGTTTTTCTTATGGGAACAGAGAGCCTTTGCTGTTTGATTATTCGTATTCAGTACTTTCAGGTATAGGGAAACGCTGATTAATTCGGCAGACTCATCTGCGGCGTCTTTTGCACAATCTGCTTTCCGCAAAAATCTCGATTTACCTCCAGTAAACCTTCGATTTTTGCAGTCGCATCTTGTACAAAATTCGCTCGCATCTGAACCCACCTCAATTAATCAGTGTTTCCATAGAATTCAAAATAATAGAATATGTCTGTATCGCTGTCATACACGGCTAAGGTGAAATTGAACACATAATGGTTGAGTAACTCAGAATCATCGTATAACTCTTCAGATTCAGAATCCTGATCCATAAAATAATAGTATCCGTTTTCAATTTCAGGCATATGTGCTTCCTCAGATAAATTATTCATATAGTGTATGTCATCTTTTTCCCTGCTGTACATAATCATGTCAAGGTTTTCCGATAACGGCAGTTTCTTCCATCCTTCGACATTTTTCAGCGCGGTCTCTGTATGATCGGAGCAGTCTAAAATCATGTAATAATACCAATCTCCATGTAAACCGCCGTGATGATCCATCTCATCAACAACCGTAAAATCCTGTTTGGAAAAGCCTAAGTAACCGTCCGGTCTCACACCGGCCGAACAGCCGTATAATATATCGATCAAGAGCATTGCGGCAATTATTGATAATGCTTTTTTCATTATATTATCTCCTCATATACCACCCGACATGAAACACAGCCAGCACAGGAACGCAATAAGCAACACTTTTATGAGATTACGGATCCAATACACCCCCCCTTCCGGACATTTTCTGTCCGTCTATCCGTTTCAATTCGTACTACGCTGTCCTTTCGGAATCAACTTTTTGAAAAAGACATAAATATTTTGGCAACACCGCGTATTAGGGTGTGTCTCTAAAATGAGGAATGTGCAGTTTCAAGCAGATTTTCCGTC
>CALGBY010000083.1 GCA_937886445.1 uncultured Clostridia bacterium
TTGTAGTAATTTTACTTGTGGTTGCGTCTTGTTGTCTAGTCTGTGCCGAAAACGGTTCTATTGAAGGAATCCCACAGAAAGTTGTTGAACTTCTGGCGGCAAAAGGCGTTGATAAACAAATCCTGGAGGACTACATCAACCTAGGTGTGGTTGAGGCTCCGATCCCTTTGGACCATTTGTTTGTTCTTGCATCCAAGGATGGTACGCATCACACAGTTTACCACTTTACGAATAGCGAATCGGATGAAAATTCTCATTTGGGTTGGAAATATAAGTCAAGCTATGATGCATTGGCTCCGCAAGGCAAAGGTAGCGTCTGCTTTTGCAGACATTCTGGCAATGATGCTTACGGCGCAGATTGCAATACATCTCTATATCATGACGCGAATGGCTTTACGATCTATCGTATCGATTCTGACCACGAGGAATATTGGATGCAGGAAGTCAGCATTCACTTGATTGATCGTCAGTTCCAAATTGTAGCCTGGCATGATCGTAAAGCTGCAAATTCAGTCTATGGTTATGTGAAAAATGGAAAGTTGTTTTATGAGGATGCAGATTCCGGCAAGAAATTAGGCTCTGTCAATCTGTACAGGACATATGATTTATCAACAAGTTTTTCAAGCCTACCAAAGACCTATAAACAGGCCAAACAAAAGATGACAGACCCAGCAGATATTCCTGCCGGCGAGCTTCAAGCCGAATTGATCAAGTTTACATCCAATAAGAAATACGCAGTGTATTCTGCTCCTGATAAGAACAGTTATCGTTCGGCAAAAGGGAAAGCGGCAGCTTCCACGAATGATTGGATTCAGGTGTTTGGCCAGGAAGACAACTGGATTCTGATTCAGTATGCCATCGATAGTGAACATTATCGCTTTGGGTACATTGATAAAA
Source organism: uncultured Clostridia bacterium (assembly GCA_937886445.1). GTDB lineage: Bacteria > Bacillota > Clostridia > Christensenellales > Aristaeellaceae > ZC3RG03. The sequence goes on from CALGBY010000083.1 coordinate 898, forward strand.
AATCCCTTCCGAAAAAGGCGGATGTTCCCGAACTGGGTTTTGACCGGAATGTTGTTTATACTGCTAATGATGTTTTTGTAACGGATGATCCATTATATTCACGGGCTACAATTGCAACTCTGCAGGAAGGCACATCTGTTACGTTACTTGCACGTATGGGAGAAGATGCATATATCGAAGGTCAGACAAATGGAAAAACATTCAGAGGATTTGTTCCATTACAAGCTATTACTGCAGAGGAAAATAGGTTTGCTACCTATACCGATAAAAATGGAAAAACATTCAATCTGTTTTCTGTGACAAGACTGAATATGGACGATAACCATCATGTTGAATCTGTAACAGGAATGTATGAAAGAATAGTATATGGAGAGGAATGTGTAGAGCCGGATGAAGCACCCGAATCCAAAGTGACATATAGTTTAGCAGAGAATTTTCATGCAGAAATGATCAACAGCATGACAGAGCCGGAAATGGTTAATATTCCTGTGACAGATCTGTATCAATGGTACATTGATGCATATATTGGAAGAGACCATTATGACGGTCATGATATCATCTTCTGCGATGATTTGACAGAAGAACAAATGGAAATGGTCAATCCCGATTTCTGGTTTGTAGAAACGAAAATTAAGCTAAATGAACAAAATGAAATCGAATACATGGAGTATGTTTCTGTGCCATGGGCATGATAGAATAGATTAGCCAAGGTGTCTTTATATCAAAGAATCAATCGAATAAAACAAATTATTCTTCGCAAGGGAAGTAAGACAGTGCACTTACCTCAAAAATCTGTTAAGAAGAAATCTTTCATCTGATAAGGCCGGGAAGCTCAACCTTCCCGGCCACCGGTTATCCGTCCCTCTGCAAGAGAATTACCTCATATTGATCGTCTGAATCGTCAGCGCTTCATCCATATGCTCGCCGCTGCGAGTATACTCCGGCACCAGAGTAAGACTGTCCAGATTGGCCATGTGAGGATACAGTAGCTGGTACTCCAGCGTGGTCTCAGCGATGCATCGAACGCCTTCTGTGCCCTCATTGCTGATCAGCACACCATTCTGATACAGATTCCAAGACAGGATCATATCAGCGCCATGATCTTCCATGGTAGTAATCTGCGTGCCCCAAACAGCAGGGCAGGTCACGGTGATGGTACCCTTCAGATCGACCAGACCCTGTTCCATGGCTGCAACTGCCTGGTAATCCGCAGCGGTATTGCTGCCCTTCAGCGCGGTATAATGCTCATTGCGTGCAAGGGTAAATGTAATGGCGCCATCCGTGCTGCCGGTATAGCTGCGGCGGTAGGTAGGACCATTCTGCTGCTCAATTGTATAACCACGGCGCAGCGGAATCTTGAAGGTCAGCTGATCCGCCTGGCTGTCCTTCGGAATCACGCATTCTTTCCAGCCAACGATGGTGCCATCAGGCTGATACTGATCTTCACCGTTGATAATATCCAGATAGGTATCATCGTCCAGGTAAATGCCGTCATCGATACCGACTACGTGCACTTCGGCCCAACGCGGGCTCTTACCATCCAGCCACTCATTGGCACGCTGTACTTCAGGGCGATCACTGGTCCAGGTTTCAGAACAGATCATTTCCTCTTCAAAATCCCAGACGATATCATCGCGATCCGGCACACCTTCATGCAGCACGGCGCTTTCGGTATTGCCAGTCAGTCGATAGGAAACAAATACACGATCACCTTCATAATAAGCCTGATCGATTTCGATGACGATATTGTCATTCGTGGTCATCGTGGATTCCAGAACTTCGGCTACCTGCTCCAGCTCAGGCAGACGCTCATCGGCGTGATCGCCTGAGGACAACTGGCCGAACAAACCGAATCCGGCAGCCAACGCGGCACTCGCCATCAGGAACAACAGCATCATAACCAGTACAAAACTCACAGAGATTTTCTTTTTCACAACGATTTCATCCTTTCCATTCGCTTGCGCAAGCACGCGCTGAGCGAGGAAAGGATTCCCTTCCAGGGAGGAAAGTCCTTGGTCGATGGATGCCCGGACAAATGCTTTGTCTCTTTGTTCACTCATCGAAGTATGCTCCTTTCAGCGCAATACGCAATTTGTCTTTGGCTCGTTTGAGCCTGCCCGATACCGAAGACGGAGCCAGGCTCAGCGCTTCGGCAATTTCATTCACCTGCATGTTCTGGTAGTAGTACAGAAGGATCACTTCCCGCAGCTTCAGCGGAAGAGAAGCTATCTCATTGTTGAGCAACATCGCTTCTTCAGAGATTCCTTCTGTCCCTCTGGTCAATTCCAGCGTATCCAATGTCACTCGCCGGCTGATGTGTTTAGCCCACCACGAGCGTTGCATATCCCGGCAGGTATTGACTGCGATCCTCATGATCCATGTTTTCTCACTACATTCACCACGGTAGGTGCTGTAGGATTTCCACACCTTGATGAATGTTTCCTGAACAGCATCTTCAGCGAGTGTTCTATCCTGTAAGCACAGATAGCACATGCGCAGCAACGCAGTCTGATATGTGCTGACAAGTTCACAGAATTGCTGTTCAGCAATCGGATCCGGCGCCTTGATCCCTTGCATCTGCTGCTCACCTCCTCGCTATAATAGACGGAGCAGATGTCCGATAATTCGTATGCGAATGAAAAGTTTTCTTTTAGTGAGAGATATTGTTATCATAGCAGATATCTGCCTGGGTTTGTAGCCTGTTTCAATAACAACAAATGCTGAACCGGCAGTATTATAGAATGCCATGAATCCACTTCGTCCCAACTTGAGACGAAATGCCCCGAAATAGAAGAAGACCGGGAAGTCACCCTCCCGGCCTTCTATCACTCCTCATATACTGTATACCCTTTATCATCCAGCCAACGGCAGAACTGCTCCGCCGTGATCTCACCCTTGATCAGCCGCACACGCTCGCTTTGATAGGTGTCCATGTAAGTGATCCTGTCTACTGGCAGCACAATCTCGCCGGAAAATGCTTTCAGGTTTTCCAGATATGCTTTACTGTAGCCATTCATCGGATCAACCATTTGATTGTAGGCCGAAAAGTCACAATCAGGGAAAAGCCGCAGCAGCTGGTAATCAGCAGTCCGGCAGGAAGGATACAGCTCAAGCAGCCTGATGCCTTCTTCTCCCCAGGTGCTGCCTGCGGTCATGCAGACCATATCCAGATTGCCCCAGTACAAGGGCGGATCATCATTCGTGAGCGCGAAGGGGATCAGATCATCCATGGTTACAGGCTGGTCAAGAGAAAGCGCATAGCTGTTTGTCCTATGGCCATAGATCAGGCAGCCCATTTCCTGCTTCTCGATTGCTGACGGTTCAGCCTTCTCCAGCTGATTACCCAACCGGATGCAGCGTTCCACCAAAGCAATCACATCCGGCTCGCTGAAAACAGGTGCAACTCCCTGATGACTGCTTTGCGCCTGAATG
>CALGBY010000084.1 GCA_937886445.1 uncultured Clostridia bacterium
CGTCATTGGTGCGGTACGCTTTGGTGTCGATGTCCTTGAGTTCATCCTTGAAGTTGTCGCTCAGGTCATCCGGCAACTTGCCGGCAGCAAACTTGGGATCCTCCGTGCCGTATTCCTTGCTGTTATCCGGCACGGTGATCACGATGGGAGCGGGCGTTACGGCCAGATCGCCGTACACGCTGGTCACATCATCATACTGGTCTTCGTTTTCCAGCTCGTAGGTGAAGGTATTGTTCTCGGTATCGGTATCCGCCACATCCGTTACGGAAGCGGCGTCATCGGGCTTCACAACAAGCTTATCGCCGGTGGGCAGTTTGAAGGTCACGCCGTCACTCTCGGGCTTGATCTCCTCGCCACCGTAGGTCACGGTGTAGGTCTTCTCAGTGTGCGCTTCGCCGTCGTAGGTCCAGGTGTTACTGCTGCTGGTGATCACGATCGCCTTGGGAGGCGTGATCTCGAAGTCTCCGGGCACCACGGTGAAGGTGAAGTTGGGATACTCTTCTTCGTAATCCTCAGCAGTCTTCTTCGTGGTCAGCACCTCATCGTACTCGCCCACTTCTTCGTCGTCATTGGTGCGGTACGCTTTGGTGTCGATGTCCTTGAGTTCATCCTTGAAGTTTTTGCTCAGGTCATCCGGCAGCTTGCCGGCAGCAAACCTGGGATCCTGCGTGCCGTATTCCTTGCTGTTATCCGGCACGGTGATCACGATGGGAGCGGGAAGAACAGTCAGATCACCATAGGAAACGCTCACATTGGAATACATTCCTTCATTTGTAAGGGTATATTCAAATGTATTGTTTTCACTGCCTGTGTCTGCCGTGTTCTTCACGGAAGCAGGAGAGCTTATTGTGATCTCATCTCCGGTGGGAAGGGTAAACTTCTTTCCGTTGCTTCCCGCTTCTGCGGAGATATTCTTTCCGTCATAAGTGACGATATAGGTCTCTTCGGTATGTGCTTCTCCGTCATAGGTCCAGGTATGGCTGCCGCTCGTGATCACGATAGGCTTCACGCACTGGAACTTGGCATAGAAGGTGGTACCGTCCACCCATTCCTCGCCCTCATCCTTGGTGGGAATAAAGCTGATATCCGTACCCAGTTCCTCAGTGCATTCTTCATCGGCATACCAGCCCACAAGGGTATATTCATCATCCGCGATCGCGTAGGAGCCTAAAGCCTCTCCCTTTACGACGCCCACCTTTTCGGAGGCGGTCGTCACCGCGCCGCCTTCAAGGGCCACATAGTACAGCGTAGCCGCGCGCTGGTAGTAAACAAACTCTTCAGCGTTTTCACCCGCGATGGTACCGTCTACCACAGTACGGGTGCAGGTATAACCGTCCGCGTCCGGAGACTGACGGTAATACGCCTCGTTGTTCTGAAGCCCTGTCTCAACATAATCGTCAAACAGGGGCTTTCCTGTTTCTTCATCTATATAATGGATGGTAAGCGTATAGGTATCGTTGGTGAAGTACAGATTGATCTCGTAGTTCTCTCCGGGTTCTACCGGTGTTCCGTCCTTAACATCCCCTATCCATTCGCTGTCCTTGAAGGTGTAGTAGTCTCCAAAGCCTTCTGTATAGTTTTTGGAATAGAGCACATCATCCAGTTCCAGTTCCACCAGTTCGGAGGTCTTGAGGATATAATCCTTCTTCTCGGGAGTTCCTTCAAAACCCTCGGGAAGCACATAATAGTTGACCTTCACCTTGGCTTTGGTCATATCCTTTTCACGCACATACAGAATGGCCTGTCCCAGCGCGTTCCAGGTACCGCCGGCGCAGTAACCGTTGAATGTATGGCCCTCGCACATACAAAGCCATACCGTTTCAACCTTGGAATAATCTACGGCTACAACTTCATAGATCTTGTCTTCACCCGTAGTCTTGTCCTTTACAGTGATCTCTGTGCCTTTATACTCTTCCAGATTGACACGGCCGTATTTCGCGGTATTCGCGTAGTACTTTCCGCCGTAACCCGGGCTGGCCTGATATCCGTTTTTCGTAGCAAGCTGGTTATCCTTATCCTGCCCGTATATATCATTATCACCATTATGGTACTTCAGTCCGTACACCGGAGAGAGCGTCTCACCGTACAGAGGATATACATCCGTAAGCACCATTTCGCTCTGCAGCTCAATATTCGGGTTGGACTCATCCACCCACACGCAGGGGACATACACATTGGTGCTGTGATAGTAGGAGGAGGAACTGCCGTTTCCGCTGAATACAGCCTCAAGACCCGGCTCATACACAGCGGTAATGGTCACATCATTCAGGATAGGCCCTTTGACAATATAGGTATCACTCTTGATCTGATCGTTCTGGTACTGCCAGAACTGGAAGCGTACATCCTTACCGACATCATTGGAGTTGGTAAAGTAATACATATAGTAATCGGGATGATCCTGCTGGGTGAACTGGGTAAGACCTTTCACCTCTACATTTGTTGATCCCTTCGGAACAACGATGTCATCGCCGTATATGCCTCTGAAGGTGCGGCGCATAATGCTGCATTCCACCATCTCCCATACCGGCTCCAGCGTGACGCTTTCCGTGATCTTGGTGGAAAAATTGAACATCTCATTGTTTTCTTTATCTTTCCATCCGATAAAGCGATAATAACGGTTCTCACCGTTTTCCTTGATGATATATTCCTTCGCGCCGTAGGAAGCGGGTTTTGAAGCGGTTTTTCCGTAGGTCACCTTCAGCGCGGAAGGCAGCTTGGGCATATCCGTATGCGAAGCGGTAAAGTCACTGTCAACAAATTTTACCGTGCATTCACCGGCGGAATAGATCGCCTCCATCACGGTATTGGCCGTTACCGCAAATTTCCCTTTTGCTTTGCAGGTCGCCCCGGTCTCGGTGTTCCGGAAGTATTCAAAATTCAGTCCGTCATGCTCGGGCGTAAAATCAGGCGCCGTCACTTCGAAGCCGGATTCGACCGTTTTGGTAGACAGAATTGTTCCGTCATAATCCACAAAGGTAACGGTATATTTGGGTTGAGTGGGATCCTCCGGTACACGCACCAGTACATCCACCGTCTGCTCAATGGTATCCTTCACCCCTTCGATCTCATATTCCATCGTAAGGGTCACGGAGGTCGATCCTTCCTTGAGGCCGGTAAGGACGCAATCCTTATCATTCAGCCAGAGAGCGCGTACCACTGTGGGATCTTTTACCTTGATGCTCACATTCTTCCCGTTTTCCGCCGGAATAATATGGGAATTGAGCACCATGTTCTGCCCGACGATCATTTCAACATTGTCAGGCGTGATATCAAAGCGCGTATCGCTTACCAGTACCTTTACTTCGGCGGCAACACTGCCGTAGGTGATATAGATCACCGCGCTGCCGGCTCTTTCACCGTGCAGCGTATATTTGCTGTCGCTTACCTTCTGCAGGGAAACCACATTGTTATTGGAGCTTCTCCAGGTAAAATCAGCCGCGGTAAGCGTGCTTCCGTCCACCTTTTTAAAATCCTCAGGCTCCCAGCCGAGCAGTTCCATCGTTCTGTGTTCACCGGTAAAAAGCTCATAGGAATCATCCGACATGATCACGCTGTCGAGCATGCCGCTCACATTCACCTGAATATCACGGGTAAAGGTCCTGGGCGTGCTTTCGTTCGTTCCGTCCTGCTTCTTATAATACACATTGATGGAAGCCTTCACCGTGGTGCTGCCTACACCGGTAAAGTGCAGCGTTCCGTCGGAACTGACTGTTACCACGGCGGGATTGGAAGAAGACCAGGAGATCGTTTCATTCCGGTCTCTGGTCTGAACAAGCGTTTCTATCTTGGTATCCTTGGTTTCTCCCAGCACCGCGTTATAGGTCGTTTTTTCCAGCTGGATATTCGGCTGAAGCACATTGACCACATAATAACCGATACCACCGTCATTTTTTTTATAGAGAATGGTAGTATAACCCACATTCTGTGCAGTGATCGTAAGCTTGGTACCGTTTTGGGAAACGGACGCGATATTATCCGGCGTTATCGTATCCAGGTTGACCATATTGTTGATCGTCACATCCCGTTTTTCACCGGGATACAGCGTAATTGAGTTATTTCCGCTGTCAACGGCTTCACCGGTCTTGGCCTTTTCCAGTGTCAGATTTGTTACGGGATCGAGCCACGGACCGTAATACCATTCCGCCTGACCGGCCGGTACGATCCCGATCAGCATTGTAATAGAAAGCAGGACGGCGCAAAACCGTTTCATCACATTTTTCATATCAATATCCTCCTTCTTTCACAATGTGCGTCAAAGGCACTCGCCGGCGTTTCCGGCGGTTTCATCGGTCATCACGGTTTCGTCCTCCGGCTCCGCGTTTTCGGGATCCGGCTCAAAATATACGGCAAGGCGATACATATAACCGTAATTTTCCTCGGTAAGAAAATAGGCAAGCTCCGTGCTGTTCTCTCCGGGCAGGTCGCATACGGTAGCGCCCTTATCGGGAGAATACTGCCACTGAAGGGTATACCGGTCATTTTCAAAGCCATGCAGCACCGCGCAGATCACGATCAGGTCTCCTTCGCGTACGGACTGCCTGCCGGCCATGTTGGTACTCATGGTAATGGAGCGGATCTCCGTCTCTTCCGCCGGAACATCCCCAATGCCCGTGTAATAAAGAGCGATGGCGCTGCTGCGCACATACGCGGCACCCTCTTCGCAGTCGGCATAAAGGATCACGGAGAAGGGAGTGCCGATCACCGCCACCTTCAGCGCGTCCCCGGCCAGAACGCGGCCGATCATCTCGCCTGTCACGATGCTGTACACATCGGTATCGATCAGCACAACGGCATCCGTGCAATCCTCAGGCGCGGGCAGCTCCTCCGGCAGCACGAGACCCGTTCCGGCTTCCGCGGTCGCGTCCGCGCTGGCCACAGCCTCCGCCACGGCCTCCGCGGTCGCTTCGTCTCCGGTCACGGCCTCCGCGGTCACTTCATCTGCGGTCACGGCCTCCGCGGTCGCTTCATCTGCGGTCACGGCTTCCGCGGTCGCTTCGTCTGCGGTCACGGTTTCCGCGGTCGCTTCGTCTACGGTCACGGCTTCCGCGGTCGCTTCGTCTGCGGTCACGGCTTCCGCGGTCGCTTCGTCTTTGGTCACAGCTTCCGCGGTCACTTCGTCTTTGGTCACGGCTTCAGCGGTCACTTCGTCTCCGGTCACGGCTTCCCGGGTTTCCCGTGCCGCGCCGGCCGCCTGCGCTTCAGGGGCGGTCTCCCCGTACGCTTCCGCTTCATCCTCCGGCATCACGATGCTCACAGACTCCGCGTTTTCTTCCGGGCATACATTCACGCCTTCTTCCGGCAGCGCGGCAGCTGCATCTCCGGTATCGGAAATGTCGTCGGTGCTAAGCAGCTCCTCCGTGATGACAACAGCATCAGCCTCTTCCTCTTCCGCGAGGCAGAAGGCAGCGGAACCGCACAGCACAGCGATACTGAGCAGCAGGGCAAGTGTTCTTCTGAAAGCCTTGATCATTTCAAACCCTCCATATGAATCAGACAGTCCTTACAGGGACGCCTTAATCATTCACTGCCGGAGCACTCCGGCACCGCGATACACCGTTTTTTTCCGCGGATGTATGTGTATGGATTCACCATACTGTCATCATTATAGATGTAAGCGGTTACGTAAGCAGTTACACGCCCCGTACACAGTTCAATTATGTGCTGCTTATCCTGCAAAATTTTATGCATATCGTGCAAATAAAAAAGACTGCCGTGATCATTGATCATGACAGTCCTTCATAAAATATTGAATTTATCCGGAATTTGATGTGAAAGCGGCGATCAGGAGCAGGATCAAAGCACTTCGTTCAGCTGCGAGGTATACAGCCTGTAATACGCGCCGCGCATGGCCATCAGTTCCTCATGGGTGCCGCTTTCGGTGATGCCGCCGTTGTCGATATACATGATACGGTCGCACCCGCGCACGGTGGAAAGACGGTGCGCGATGATAAAGCTGGTCCTGCCCTTCAGCATGGCGTTCAGTCCCTCCTGCAGGGCCTTTTCCGTCTGCACATCGATGGAGGAGGTAGCCTCATCCAGCACAAGAATGGCGGGATCGGAAATGAGTGTTCTCGCGAAGCTGATCAGCTGCTTCTGTCCCTGGCTGAGCAGGCTTCCGCGCTCGTGCACCTCGGTCTCATAGCCGTTTTCCATCTTTGATATAAAGCCGTGAGCGCATACGGTCTCGGACGCGGCGCGGATCTCATCCTCCGTGGCATCCAGCTTTCCGTAGCGGATATTATCGGCAATGGTGCCTGAAAAAATGAAGCTGTCCTGCATCATGATGCCCATACCGGAGCGCAGGGAGCGGAGCGTTACCTTGGAAATATCCTGCCCGTCGATCAACACTCTGCCGCTGTCCACATTGTAGAAGCGGGAGATCAGGTTCACAATGGTGCTCTTTCCCGCGCCGGTGGGGCCTACCAGCGCCACGCTTTCGCCCGGCTTCACGGTAAAGGATACATCGTGCAGGATCTCCTTGCCCGGCTCATAGGAAAAATGCACATGGTCAAAGGTCACTTCTCCCTTGATGGGCCTGATCGGCACGGCGTTTTCGTCATCCTTCACGGTGACCGGCTCGTCCAGCGTTTCAAAAATGCGTTCAAGATAAGCGGTATTGTTGATAAAGTTGTTGAAGATGTTGCCCAGGTTCATGATGGGCTGCCAGAAACGGGCGGCATAGCCCGAAATGGCCATGATCACACCCAGGCTCTTGCCGGGAGCTCCGTCCGCGGAAGCAAACACAAGCAGGCCGAAAATGAAGATCGCGGCACGCACGAACACCGATATGGTATCGATACCGGGCCACACCATGTTGGAATAGCGGGTGGCGGTAAGCCAGGTGGAGCGGCAATCCTGTGAAAGGCCTTCAAATATCTTTTTGTTCACATCCTCACGGGCAAAGATCTGCGTCACCTTGGCGCCCGAGATATTCTCCTGCAGATAGGCGTTCAGGTTGCTGTTTTTGTTGGACACGGCCTGCCAGGCCTTACGCTGACGGTTCTTGATCCACAGCAGGAACACGGCCAGCACCGGCACGCCCGCCATCGTTACCAGCGACAGCTCCGCGTCCACTGAGAACATGAAGATGATGATAAAGATCAGGTTGAAGATCTCAAGGATCACATTGATCAGCCCGTTGGACAGCATATCGGACACGCTGTTCACATAGTTGACCACGCGGATAAGGATCTTTCCATGGGGACGGTCATCATAATACTGGAAGGGAAGCTCCTGCAGATGCGCGAACAGATCCTTACGGATGGTATAAATGATCTTCTGGCTCACCCTGATCATGATGCGGCTGCGCAGTGTGGAAAACACCGTGCTTACGGCGTATACGCCCACCAGCGCCGCGGCAAGCAGAAGCAGCATGCTTATGTTTTTTCCGGGTACGGCGTCATCCAGCACCTTCTGCGTGATGATGGGCGCGAACAGACCGGTCACAGAGGCAGCGGCGCTTAGCACGAGCGCCAGGGCCATTTTGCCCTTATACGCTTTGATGTATTTCCAGGAGCGTTTGAGGTGGCGGATATCGAACGGCGTTTCCAGTGCCTCATCCTGCCGGTAGGTGTTTTTGCGTTTTGCCATCTCAATCGACCCCCTTTCCGGCCTGGCGGCCCGGAGCGGTCCGGCGGATCAGCTCCTCCAGTTCCTTATCAAGGCCCGTCTGCAGGCGTACCAGCTCATAATAGTAGCCCTTCTTCGCGATCAGTTCCTCATGAGTACCCATTTCGCTGATGCGTCCGTCCTTGAGGATCAGGATCTTATCCGCGGAGCGGGTGGTGGAGATGCGCTGGGCAATAATGATCTTGGTGCAGGGGAAGTCGAGGTGGTTCAGTCCCTCCTGGATCTCCTTTTCCGTCTCCATATCCACAGCGGAGGTGGTATCATCCAGGATCAGCACAGCCGGGCGCACGGCAAGGGCGCGCGCCAGCGATATACGCTGCTTCTGACCGCCCGAGAGGCCCACTCCGCGCTCACCGATCACCGTGGAATAGCCCTCGGGAAGGCGGTTGATAAACGCGTCCGCCGCCGAAAGTTTGGCGTACTTCTCCACATCCTCCGTTTTCATTTCCACATTGCCGTAGGAGATATTATCTCCCACGGTATCGGAATAGAGCAGTACATCCTGCGTGGCAAGGCCGATACTCTTTCTCAGATCCTCCAGACGCATCGTTGAGATATCCGTGCCGTCCAGAAGGATCTTTCCGGAGGTGGGATCAAAAAAGCGGGGTATCAGGTTGATCATGCTGGTTTTTCCGCAGCCGGTTTCACCCATCACGGCCACCGTCTGCCCGGGTTCCGCGGTAAAGGTGATATCCTCCAGCACCGGCAGGCTGCCGTCGGGATAGCGGAAGGATACATGTTCAAATTCCAGCCTGCCCTTGGCGCTCTCCTTCATTACAGCAGCGTTTTCGGGGCTGAAGATGGAAGAAGGAGCGTAATTGATCTCCATCACCTTGTCCGCCGCGGCGGAGAAGCGCTGGAATTCGTTCAGGATGCTGCCCAGCTGGCGCATCGGGTTGCACACGGCCCAGATCAGGCCGGAAAAGGACACATACTCGCCCAGTGTGAGCGAGCCGGAGATCATAAAGAGCCCGCCCACCACAAGCAGGATCACGGGAAGCAGATTCGCGCAGCTGTCCACATAGGGATAATAGCGCAGCCAGGTCATATCCGTCTCCTGAGCGGTAGCAGCATAGGAGGTGTTGGTAAGGTCGAATTTTTCCTTTTCGTACTCCTCCTTCGCGAAGGCCTTCACCACGCGGTTGCCGGATATGTTTTCCTGCGCGTCGGTGTTCATCCGGGCAAACTTGTCACGCAGCAATTGGTGCATGGGCTTCACCCGCAGGCGGAACCTGTATACGATCGCGAAAATGACCGGGCAGAGCGCCAGCACGCAAAGCGCCAGACGCCAGTCCATCATGAAAAAGTATACCGTGACCGCCGTAAACAGGAACACGCATTCAATGATACTGCGGATCACCCACGCCACCATATGACGCACGCTGTTCAGATCGCCCGTCAGGCGCGTCATCAGATCGCCCGTGCGGAAGGTGGCATAAAAGGTCATATCCTGACGCTGGATCTTATCATAAAGGGTATTTCGGATATTATAAAGCGCGTACTGGGAGCAGCGCTCATAGGCCTGACAGGTGATATATACCGTGAGCACGCGGAAAAGCGTGATCAGGATCATCATCATGATCATGTGCCAGAAGAGGGAGAGATTTGACGGATCCGAAAGCGGATGAGGCGCATCCGGGTTCAGAAAGGTATCGGTAAGCTGACCGGTAAAATAGGGCACCGTGATCTGCAGGATATTGTATACAGCGCTTCCCAGCATCGCGAAGGCGAACATGATCTTTCTTCCGCGCATGTTCTCCAGCAGAAAGCCGATGCGCCCTACGGGATACTTTTTTTCAGTGTCCCTATTCTCTGTATCTTTTCCGCGCCCGAAAAACCGTTTCTTCATACGCGTATCCTCCGTGTGTACCCATCCGCCCCGCCCGGTATCATGCACTGGTGTCGGAGATCGAGTCGGCCGATCTTCAGACAGCCCATCTGTGCCTCTTCCGGAGGGCGGTAATCAGCACGCGGGTATTATAGCACCGCGGTTTATCACGGTATAGAACATTTCACTATAATAATAGTATAAAAAGCACCTCCCCCGGTTTTTCACATTTCCGGAACACGGGAGACGGTATTTTCATACGGAAGCATTGTTTTCATACGGATCTTGTTGCAGAGGAGATCATGCTGTGCTAAAATAGCGGCAGCAAACCGTTCCGTCCGCTCCGGACGGAAGCAAAAACAGGAGGGAAAATATGTACGGTGCGATCATCGGCGATATCGCCGGATCTGTATATGAATTCAACAACATCAAAACAAAGGATTTTCCGTTTTTCCGTTCCGATTCGGATTATACGGATGACACGGTGATGACCGTTGCCGTGGCGGCGGCGCTTGAAGATGCCACCCTCGCGGCTCCGGTAACTAAAGATGAGATGCGCGGCCTGTTCATACGCCGTATGCGGGAATACGGAAGAAGATATCCCTGCCCCATGGGCGCCTATGGGGCTTCCTTTGCCGCATGGCTCAGGAGCGATGAGGATCAGCCCTATAATTCCTGCGGCAACGGCAGCGCGATGCGTGTTTCCCCCTGCGCGCTGATCGCGGGAAGCCTTGAGGAAGCGGAAACACTGGCCGAGCTCAGCGCCGAGGTCACTCATAACCATCCGGAGGGCATCCGGGGCGCGAAGGCAACAGCCGCCGCGGTATATCTGGCCGCGTCCGGAGCTCAGGCGGAGGAGATCCGCAGGGAGATCCTGAGCCGCTATTACGATATCCGGTTCACGCTGGACGAGATCCGCCCGTACTACCGTTTTGAAGGCACCTGCCAGAAATCAGTCCCCCAGGCGCTGGAAGCGTTTTTTGAAAGCGTGAGCTTTGAGGACGCGATCCGCAATGTCATTTCCATCGGCGGGGACACCGATACCACCGGCGCCATCTGCGGAAGCGTTGCCTTCGCGTATTATACGAGAGGCGGGGCGGATGAAAACACGGCGGCTCTGGTGCGGGAAGCGCAGAAACGCATCCCCGGCGAATTCGCGGAAGCGGCGGAGCGTTTTTCGCTTCTCTGCAAAACACGGGATCGCTCGATACCGCTTGTGCTGTGATGTTTTCGGGAGAAAAACCGCGAAAATACAGTTTTTCAGGCATATGAACACGAAAAAACGCTTGGCTGTGATATAATGTCAAAAGCCGGAACGCTCATGATTCTTCCGGCAGGAAAGGATGATCGCTTTGAAGACCGCGGATAAGAAAAATACCGGAGCGGGCGGCAGCGCGAAAAAAGCGGAGCTGATCCGTACCGTCAAATTCACACTGTTTTCCATCAGCGCAGGTCTCATCCAGATCGGCTCCTTCACATTGATGAACGAGCTGCTCAAGTGGGATTACTGGGTCAGCTATCTGATCTCTCTGGTATTGAGCGTGGTGTGGAATTTCACCTTCAACCGCAAATTCACCTTCAAATCGGCCGCCAATGTGCCCATCGCCATGCTGAAGGTATTTGCCTACTATCTGGTGTTCACACCGCTCTCCACCCTGCTTGAACACTATCTTACCGAAACCTGCGGATGGAACGAATACCTTGTCACGGTGCTCAACATGGTGATCAACTTTGTGACCGAGTTCCTGTATGACCGCTTTGTGGTGTTCAGGAACAGCATCGACACCAACGAAAACGCCGGAAAGGACTGACCGGGATGGAAGAAACAGCAGCGCGCACATCCGATCACCTTGAAACGGGCATCCCCGCGGACGAACGGAGCGATGCCGAAATGCGTGTGTACCGCTTTCTGACGGAGCTCGGCATCCCCTTTGAGCGGGCCGATCATCCCGCCGCCGCCACGATGGAGGACTGCCGGGAGGCGGACCGGCTGCTTTGCTGCTCCATGTGCAAAAATCTCTTTTTGTGCAACAGGCAGAAAACAGCGTTTTATCTGCTTTTGCTGCGCGGTGAAAAGCCCTTTGTGACAAAGGAGATCTCCGCCCGGCTCGGGGTGGCGCGGCTGTCCTTCGCGGACGCGGAGCACATGGAGGCTTACCTCGGCCTTCGCCCCGGCGCCGTCAGCGTGATGGGGCTGATGAACGACACCGGAAACAGAGTACAGCTCCTTATTGACAGTGACCTTTTGCAGGATGAATATCTGGGCTGTCACCCCTGTGTGAACACCGCGTCCCTGCGCATCCGCTGGGAAGATATGCTTTCGGTATTTCTGCCCGCCGTAAAGCATGTACCCGTCATGATCCGGGTTTAGGCAATACCACGCAATTCGTCACCACACTGTACGGTGCTTTTTCAGAAGAGCAGACCATGATCCTGAATATGTCAAAACGCCGGGTGCTGTCCGAAATAGCGGAACTGCACACGGCGTTTTTCAGTACTGTTTCCCGCGCTCATCCGTCCGGATGACCCGGAGACGGGAACAGAAGACGGTCAGTTGAAGGAATAATAGATATAGGCAAGATAGGTGAGCGCGCCGGATTCATCCACGGCAAATTCGGCATAGAAGGGCTGAGCGGCATCAGCACCGGCAAACCACGCCGCGATATCGCCGCACAGCGTGTTTTCGCCCGCGTTCATCACATCCTCAGGCACCCAGATCTCGCAGCCTTCAGCCAGCGGGAAGGATACCTCATCCTCCGGCCCGAAGCCGAAAAAGCCGGGCTCGGCCTCATTCGTCAGGTCGATCGCGCCCAGGGTGCCGGTAAGCACGGCATTCCCCGCTTCATCGATGATGACCGCTGTTACATAGAACCGGTCATAAGCCGCGGCTTCCTCCTCCCCGGCAAAAGCGCAGGAGCAGGCAAGAAGCATCACGGCCAGCATAAGGCAAAATGTTTTTTTCAGCATTTTTCATCCTCCGTACATCGTTTTTCCGGGATCCCGCCCGGTATACCCTTATATTTTCTCCCGCTTTTACGCTTTTCCTGCCTACAGGGCCGCACTTTGCACGCATTTTACAATTGTTACAGACCGGCCGTCTTTACGCGCGCAGAGCCGCCGCGCGGCTTGACAGAAAGCCGCCGTTTTAGTATAATTCTCACGGCAAAAAAAGAAAGCGGGCCTTTTCAGGCGGGCTTTCGAAAGACACGGAGAATTTCCCTGTATGAAATACAAATGTCTTGTGCTGGATCACGATGACACCGTGACCGATTCCACCGCGAAGATCCATTATCCCGCGTTTCTGGAAGCGCTGAAGGTGCTTCGTCCCGGCGTGACGATGACGGAAAAGGAATACTTTTTATTCAATTTCGATCCCGGTTTTCTTGAATACTGCACCGATACCCTGCACATGACGGATGAGGAAATGGAAAGGGAATATGAAATGTGGGACGCGTATGTGAAAACGCACATCCCCGTCGTGTTCCCGGGCATGAAGCGGCTGATCACGCGTTTTCGCGAGGCCGGCGGGCGCATCTGCTCCGTAAGCCACTCAATGGCGGAAAACATCCGCAGAGATTACCGCGCCGCCGGGCTTGAGGAGCCGGAGATCGTGTTCGGATGGGAACAGCCTGCCGGCAGACGAAAGCCCAGCCCCTGGCCGCTTGAAGAGATCATCAGAAGAACGGGGCTTGACAGGAGCGAGCTGCTGATGGTGGATGACCTGAAGCCGGGCTTTGACATGGCCAGATCATGCGGAGTGGATTTTGCCGCCGCCATGTGGGCATATGATGTTGAGGAGATCCGCTCCTTCATGCAGAGCACCTGCAGCCACTGCTTCAGCAGCCCGGAGGCGCTGGAAGCGTTCATCTTTGCAACTTGAACAATACCAGATATGAAAGAAGGAATGTGTATGAATACGATAGGCGACATGGTCAAGGTGCTGCACGCGAGGGTGCTGTGCGGCGAATCGGAACTGGACAGGCCGGTCGGCACCGCCTGCTGCTCAGACCTGATGAGCGATGTGCTTGCCTTTGTGAATGAAAAAACCGTGCTGATCACCGGTCTTACCAATCCGCATGTGGTACGCACCGCCGATATGCTTGACCTGAAATGTCTGGTGTTCGCCCGCGGGAAGATCCCCACGGATGAAATGCTGGAGCAGGCAAAGGAGCAAAATCTGGTCGTGATGACCACAAAGGAAACAGCGTTTACCACCTGCGGCCTGCTGTATGAGGCAGGTCTGCGCGGCGTGCCCATTGAGTGGCCGGACGGGGAGGAAGAATGATACTGCATCATGAATATCCCGTTGAAGCGGGGGATTATCTCAGCGCCGGCGAAGCCAGCACCGATATCAAAAGGCGTTTGAAGCAGCTGGGCATTTCCGGACGGGTGCTCAAGTGCGTGAGCGTGGCCAGCTATGAGGTGGAGCTCAACCTGGTCATCCATTCCGAGGGCGGCGTGCTTTCGCTGGATGTGGATACCGATCAGGTAAAGCTGACCAGCAGGGATACCGGCCCCGGTATTCCGGATATCCAGCTCGCGATGCGTGAGGGCTACTCCACCGCCAATGAGGAAGCACGCAACCAGGGCTTCGGCGCCGGTATGGGTCTGCCCAATATGAAGCGCAACGCGGACACCTTCCGCATCGAAAGCGAGCCCGGAAAAGGCACGCTGATCGAAATGGGTTTCTCCATCAGGGAACAGGCATAGCCGTTCACCGTGACCGTGTGCCCCGGAAAGCCGGCACACCGAAAGGCATATCAGTATGGATCTGAACAGACGATATCATTCCGTGCGGCTGGATAAAAGCCGCTGCAAGGGCTGTACCAACTGCCTGAAGCACTGCCCCACGGAAGCCATCCGCGTGCGCAACGGGCGCGCGCATATCATAGACAACAAGTGCATCGACTGCGGAGAATGCATCCGCATCTGTGATTACCACGCCAAGGTGGCGGTAACGGACAGTCTGGATACCATTCACGGCTTCCGCTACGCGATCGCCCTGCCGGCGCCTTCTCTTTACGCGCAGTTCCGCAACCTGAAGGATCCGGGAAGCGTGCTTTCGGCTCTTAAAAAGATCGGCTTTGACGATGTGTTCGAGGTAGCGCGCGGCGCCGATATCGTAAGCCGCGCCATTCATGAAAAGCTGCGTGATCCCAGCCTGCCCCGTCCGCTCATTTCCTCCGCCTGCCCCGCGGTGGTGCGTCTCATTCAGGTGCGTTTTCCGGATCTGATCGACCATATCGTGGATGTGAAGCAGCCGATGGAGGTGGCGGCGATGATCGCGAAGACGGAATTCGCGCGCCGCAAGGAGTGCGACCCGGAGGATGTGGGCGTGTTCTTCATCACTCCCTGCCCCGCCAAGATGACCGCCGTACGCTCTCCCATCGGGCAGAAAAAGAGCAATGTGGACGGCGCCGTGAGCATGCTGGAGGTCTACGCCAAGCTGCGCCCCTTCATCGGGAAAAAGGCCTCCGGTGAGGATCTCACGCATTCCACCGCCACCGGCTGGGGCGTAGGCTGGGCCATGGACGGCGGAGAAGCCTCCGCCGTATGCCCCGAAAACAGCCTGGCCGTGGACGGCATCCATAACTGCATCCGCGTGCTGGAGGAGATCGAAAACAACAAGCTGAACGATCTGGTGTTCTTTGAAGGCAGCGCCTGCACCGGCGGATGCGTGGGCGGTCCGCTCACCTTTGAAAACGCGTTTGTGGCAAAAAATACCGTGCGTAAGATGACGGAAGAGATCAAGCTGAAAAGCAACGCGCACCCCGTCACCGATGTGCCCGCCGCCGTGATGAGCAAATATCCTCTCTACAACGACGCGCCCATCACCGAAAACAGCGCGCTCTCTCTGGACGACGATATGGAGATCGCCATGCAGAAGATGGCCCGCATGAACGCGATCATCGATTCGCTTCCCGGCTATGACTGCGGAAGCTGCGGCAGCCCCACCTGCAGAAGCTTTGCCGAGGATATCGTGCAGGGCTACTGCGGCGAAATGGACTGCATACACAAACTGCGGGATCAATTGAAGATCATGGCGCAGGAAATGGTCGATCTCGCGCAGACAAGGAGGGAATGAGCAAGTATGGAAAAGATAAGCATGCAGAGCACGCTTTCTTCTCTGCTTTCAGACCAGAGGATCGCCTGTATCGCGAAGGACGCCATCCGGGGCATGGATCTTGCAAAGGACCCAAAGTGGAACAAAACGCTGGAGGAGATCAAAAAGGAAGACTTTGCCTGCGATCTGCAGGAGGGCTTCACCCGCCTGTTTTCCGCCTTTGACGGTGGGAACGCGTTCTTTCCGCTGTACACAGAGGACGAAGTAAAGCAGCACGGGGACGGGCAGAACGCGCACCTTGTGTTTTTCGCCTCCGCGGATAAAGGCGCGAAGGACCGTCCGTTCATCCTGCTGGTGCCGGGCGGCGGCTTTGTGAATGTGTGGAACCTCACCGAGGGCTGGCCGGTCGCGGCCGCGTTCAACCGTCTCGGATATCATGTGTTCATCCTTACCTACCGGGTGGGCGGCAATGTTCCTCCCGTAAACAGGGAAATGGACGATTTTGCAAGGGCGCTTGAGGTGATCGGGAGAAACGCCGAAGGCCTCGGCGTGAACGCCGGCCGCTATATCACCTGCGGCTTTTCCGCGGGCGGCTATCTTGTGTGCCTGTGGAACACCCCCCTACACGGCTTCAAAGCATACGGTCTGCCCGCGCCCGGGGGCTGCATCCCCATCTACCCGCTCACCAGCTGGAAGCTGGGAAGAGAAGAACCGGATTATATCGATTTTTCCGTGCAGGCAATAGGAAAGGACGCCGATATAGCCACCTATGAGGTGCCGGACAACGCTTCACTTTTCCCGCCCACCTACATCGCCGTATCCGAAAACGATGAACTGGTGGATCCCGATAACTCACGGTTGCTGATCTCGGCGCTCAAGGCACAGGGGATCCCCTGCTTCCTTGATATCCGGGAGGGCGGCTGGCACGGCTTTGCCGACGGCGAGGGCATGAACCAGGCAGGCTGGACCGGGCGCGCGGTCGCGTGGCTGGAAAAACAGAAATAACAGAAATAACGGAGGAAAAGCAATGAAAATATCCGATCTCATCCCGCTCATTCAGGCGGAAAACCTCACTCCCGCCGCGGAGGATAAGGAAGTGACCAGCGGCTACTGCTGCGACCTGCTTTCCTGGGTGATGGCCCATGGCGGAGAGGGCATGGCATGGGTGACCGTGCAGACCAATATGAATGTGATCGCGGTAGCGCTGCTCAATGAAATGAGCTGCGTGATCCTGCCCGAGAACATCCGTCCCGGGGCGGACTGTCTCGAGAAAGCCAAAGAAGAGGGCATGGCCGTGCTGGTCAGCCCGCTTTCCTCCTACAGGATCTGCGGCATCCTTTACGAAAACGGTGTCGGTGACCGGAAATGAACGGGTACTTTGCCGATCTGCACATCCATTCCTGCCTGTCTCCCTGCGGGGACGATGAATCCACGCCGGCTAACATCTGCGGCATGGCGAAGATCAAGGGGCTGGATATCATCGCGGTGTGCGATCACAACACCTGCCGCAATCTGCCCGCCGTGAAGGAATGCTGTGACGCGTACGGGCTGCTTCTGCTGCCCGGCATGGAGCTGACCACACAGGAGGAAGTGCACATGCTTTGCTACTTTCAGGATGTGGAAACAGCGCTTGTTTTTTCCGATGAGGTAAAAAAACACCTACCGCAGAAGAAAAACAACCCCAAGTTTTTCGGTCACCAGTATGTGATGGACAGCGATGACAACATCCTTGCGGAGGAGGACGCGCTGCTCATCGGCGCGACGGACCTGCCCCTGCGGGAGGCGGCGGCACTGTGCCGGGCCTTCTCGGGCGTGCCGGTGCCCGCGCATATCAACCGCGGCTCAAACGGTCTTTTGATCAACCAGGGCTTCATGCCGGAGGAACCGTCCTTTTCCACGGTGGAGGTATGGCGCATGCTGCCGTGCGATGAAAAGATCCTCACGGGCAGGCATGTGTTGCATTCCTCGGACGCGCATTATCTGGGCGATATCCAGGAGCGCGAGCACGCCCTGCGTCTTGAGCACCGCACAGCGGAGGCGCTGCTTGAATGGATGAAAAGCAGCAAAGAAGTATAGAGCACTTAAGGCAATACCGCACAATTCGTCAGCACGCTGAACGGTGTCTTTTCCAACA
>CALGBY010000085.1 GCA_937886445.1 uncultured Clostridia bacterium
ACCAGTCCGGCAGGTACGGTTTCCCCGGTGTCCTTGTGGACAATCAGCGTGTCATATCCATCGCGCACAACGTTCAGCGTTTTCTTGAACTCGCCCCAACGGAACACGGGCTTGCTTTCTACAAACTCCGGGAACGCTTCTGCAAGCAGGGAATCATTGTGCTTGTACTCCGGCCCTGGTTTTTTCAGCTTCAGCACGCCGGATGCAAGCTTGTATGTTTCCTGTGTCTTGGTTGCATTGTGGGGAACACTCTGAAAATAGACGCACAGTTTGCCGTTAATATCGGATTTCTTCCTGTCGCGTTCTTCTTCGATCTGCTTGGCGCGCGCGGTGTAAAAATATATCTGCGCCTTGCACACGTTCAGCAACCGTTGCGATTCGTCATTGATGCGCCTGATTTCCTGCAAGCACTGTTCGGCCTGAACATCGTCCTGCACATCGTCATACGGATTCATGGGGTCAAAAATGGTTTCACAATCCACTGTTTCCATTGACAAATTCCTCACTTTCTGTTACGATTCAGTTAGATATTTTCTTTGTGTGCTCGTCTGAGGTTGCCGTCTCGGCGGGCACGTTCTATTTTGCGCCGTTTTTCCGCCCTGCGCTGCGCCGCTAATCCCTGCGCAACCGCAACGGCGATCATGATCCCGATGATGATCCCAGGCAGCGTAAAGCTGAAAAATAATCCGAAGTAGTTCATACCTTAATCCCTTTCGGTCTGTTCGCCCTGAACGTCCAATTTCGCTGCTGTCTGTGAATGCCTTTGCGGTAGGTGATATAGTCCGCTGCGGCTAAACTTTTCCGTTCCCGCTCCCGCCGCAAATACGCCTTGCGCGCTGCTGCGTACCCATCAATGAATGCTTGCTTGTCCATCATCTGACGATCGGCTCCGGGAAGCTGTTGGCGTATGCGCATAAACTTCGCGTCAGCACCCGACTGTCCGGCGTTACGCGCAGCACTCCGTCCTGCACGCGCCGCGTAATCGTTCGGGGCGATACGCCCACAAGATGTGCCGCATCCGTTTGCTTCACGGCCTCGCCGTATCGGACGATCCAGTCGTTGATCAGGTCTTCGTAGCTCAATGCGGGTCGTACTTTACGTTTTTGCATTGTTGTTTACCTCCTGTAATTTCCGTCAATTTGCTTGTGCTCTGTGCGCTCACGGCAGTTTATACAGTACATGTGTTTGACGTGGCCGGCATACGACTTATGTCCTGCCTTGCATGGCGCGTACTGTTCCAGCCCGCAGAGCGCACATTTAAACAGTCTCCTGTCGATTCTTCTCTGCCCTGCCATGCGCTAACTCCTTTTAGCTCGCTTGGTCGGCGGTGCGTTCATCCTCCGGCTTGTCCCGTTCCTTGGTTGCCGCTACGCCCTCCATAAACCCTAGCAGAAATTCCTTGCCATTGTCCGGAAGTGCATCAAACGTTTCCGCCAGCTTCTTCCCGATCTTGCGCTCTTTTTCGCTCATGCTGTTCACCTCCTGTATGCGCAGTATTAACGTATTTGGCATTCACTCTGTATTATGAATACATTATACCCCCGCATATATGTATTGTCAATACTTTATATGCAGGATTTATGTCAATTTTGTATTGACAATACAATTGCCGCAATGTATAATAAGGTAGTAAGTGGAGGATAGCATATGAACGAGTTGAACAGCAGAATTAAACAAGTCCGAAAGGCGCTTGGAATGTCGCAGGATGAATTCGGAAATGGAATTGGCCTTGGTCGCGGTGCCATAACGAACATTGAGTTGAATAAAACAAACCCAAAGCCGTTGGTTGTGCAATTGATTTGCAAGACTTACAACGTCAACGAAACGTGGCTGCGCACCGGCGAGGGCGAAATGTTTGTTCAGCGCACGCGGTCACAGGAAATTGTTGATTTTATGGGGGAACTGGTTCAAACCGATAACGAATTCAAACGCCGTTTTGTGGCTGCATTGGCACGATTGGATGAAAAGGATTGGGCATTAATTGAAAAAATGGCGGATAAGCTGCGCGGAGATGAATAACGCCGCCCCTATCTGGGGCGGCAGTATCCATCGCGGAGTGAAATTGTGAAGCGGTGCACAAGTTCTATGTGTTCGCAGGTTAGCATTGGCAAGGCGTTTAAAATATTGGAAATCATTTTTTGTCGGTCAACATCATTTTTTAATCGCAAGCTACCTTTGTCCGATGCAGTGCCAGGTTTCGTGTTTTTCATGGTTTCCTCCCCTAAAAATCAGAACGTTTGTTCCTGCGCCGTGTGTCTATTCTACGCTATGCCGCGCCGGATTGCAACGGCAAAATTTTCTGATGTGGATGTTACCGTGGTTTCGGTTGCACTAATGCATGAAAAAATCTAATGGTGTCATGAATTGATTATATTGTAACGCACGCTGGCATGCGTATCCAGTGGTAAATATTTCCATAATGGATCATTAATAAATCAGGAGGATGTAACAATGAAAAGAATGCTATGGATTGCATTTGCGGTTCTGATGTTGCTAACCGGATGCGCCAGTGCACCGGCAGCTATGCCAACGCTAACACCGGAAGCAACCGTTGAACCTACGGAAGCGCATACACCAACCCAAACACAAGCGCAAATCAATACACCCATACCAACCTTACCGCCCGTTCCGACGCAAGCTCCAACGCCAACACCTGCATCTGTTCCCGATCCAGTTGTATACACAGGATCAGGCGATGATGTAATCGATGTAACGCCACCCGATGGGATATGGGTACTACGTGCAACCGGAAACGCGGCGAGGAGACACTTCTCGATAAAAGGATATGATTCAAACGGAGAGCATCAGGAATTATTTGTAAATACAACAGAACCGTACAGCGGAATAACCGTCGCGCCGCTTGCGGATGTAGCAATGTTAGAGATTAACGCGCACGGAGATTGGACGGTCGAGCTTGTTTCAATATTAGAGATGCCTATCATACACGGAGGAGAAACAATAACAGGGACAGGGGATTCCGTTTTTCTTACGAATAAGGCCGGAACAACCGCAACGATCTCGGGCAATGCAGAATCACGTCATTTTGCGGTTATTTCTTATGGATTAGAAACGATTGACTTATTGGTCAACACAACGGATGAGTACTCCGGAGCAGTGATGCTTAAAAGCGCACCTGTATTTATGTCTGTTACCGCAGTAGGAGACTGGAGCATCAAGTTGAATTAACATAAAATCAGCCGCCCCGGTCTGCACACCGGAGCGGCGGGTACAGAAATAGCCTTTGAAGGGTGCATTTTCTGTACCCAAATTATAGCATTTTGGGAGGATTTACACAATGGCAAAACAAAAAGACGGGCGTTATCGCGCGAAAATAACCGTTGGCCGGGACGCAGACGGTAATCCGATCGTGAAATATGTGTCCGGACGCACGAAAAAGGAACTTGAATCCGCCAAGGAAGAACTGAAAAAACGGTATGTTGGCGGCGTTGAAGTGCAAAGGGATGTAACATTCGGCGAATACGCAAAGGAATGGTACGACATATACAAAAAGCCCAACATAAGCTATTCGAGCCAAAAGACATATGACAGCACGTTCCGCGTTCACCTTCTGCCGGAGCTGGGCGAAAGGCAGATGCGCGCTATTACCGCGAATGACCTACAATCGCTAATGAATGAAAAACAGGGGCTCGGCCTGTCAACCATGAACAGCGTAAAGACAATCATAGTAAACGTGTTCGCAAAGGCGTATGCGCAGGGGATAATCGACCGTGACCCATCCGCAGGGCTGACACGGCCAGCGGCAAAGAAGAAGGATTCGCGCCGCGCATTGACGGATGCAGAAACAAAGGCCGTGCTGAAAGTCGCAGACAAACACCCGGATGGGCTGATTCTGAAAGTGCTGTATTACACCGGCATGCGGTTGGGCGAAGCGTGCGGCCTGCAATGGCAGGACGTTGATTTCAAGTCGCGTACCATATCAGTGCGTCGGGATATTGACTTTAAGGCAGGATGCCTAGGCGATGTAAAAACGAAGTATTCAATCCGCGATATTCCGATGCCGCCCAAGCTGTTTGAAGCCCTTTTCCCGCTGCGCGGTCTTGGCAATGCTTTTGTACTTCCGGGATCGAATGGGAAGCATTGGCTCAACACTCCATTACACTGCGCATGGCTGGATATGATGAAATCTGTATATGCCGAAGATGATTCCTTAGAATCCTGTGAAACAAAAACAGGGCGTGCATCTATCCTTACGCCCCACTACTTCCGCCACAATTACGCTACTGTGCTGTATTATGCCGGGGTAGATGTGCTGACAGCCCAGCGGTATCTTGGGCACGCGAAGGCACAGACCACGATTGACATATACACGCATTTAAATGAAGAAAAAGCGCATAAAGATGCAGATAAACTACGGAACTATTTCAAATGAATTTTAGAAGGTTGCCAAAAGGTTGCCGGGCACAATA
>CALGBY010000086.1 GCA_937886445.1 uncultured Clostridia bacterium
TGAAGATGTTGGAAAAGACACCGTTCAGCGTGCTGACGAATTGTGCGGTATTGCCATAGGATAATTGACATTTGATAAGCGTTATGATAGTATTCCGGTATGCTGAAGGCCTTTCCTCTACATGCTTTTCGGAGGTCATTTACGCTTTCAGAAAACGATTCGGGATATGCAGGGGCATCAAAATGGATCAGAAAACGGATACGAAAATGGATATCGCCGCCGCGATCAATCAATTCGGCTGTGTCGTAACGCCTTTTAAGGGCGTCAGCATGCAGCCCCTGCTTGTTCAGGGGCGTGATTCCGCGATGCTTGTACGTCCCAAGGGACGGCTGAAATTGTACGATGTGGCGCTGTTCAGGCGCAAAAACGGTGAATATGTGCTGCACCGTGTGATCAAGGTAATGGATAACGCCTACTATATACGCGGTGATAACTGCCTGAAGAGCGAATTTGTGCGTGATGACCAGATCATCGCTGTCGCTGAAGGCTTTTACATCAAAGGGACTTACCACAGTTGTGAGGAACCGAAGATCGCAAGATACGCCCAATTGCAGAAGCTTACGCATCCTTTCAGAATGCTGAAAAACTATTGCCGCGCGGCGATTCGCAGGATCAAAAGGATATTCGGGCTCGCAAAGTAATACTGCCGCATGATCGAGGTAATCAATGACTGATATCAACCATGTGCTGATCGGGCTGGTAAAAAGCGCTGTGATCACCGGCCGTGAACCGGACGGTGATCTTTTTTCCGGTACGGATATAAACAGCCTGCTCGCGCTTGCAAAAAAGCATTATGTACTGCCGCCTGTATGCTGTTCCCTATTGAAATACAGCGGGCAGAGCGACGAGGATTTCAAAAAGCGGATGCTCGCGAAAACAGGAAGTGCCGTAAAAAGATATTATGATCTTGAAAACGAGCTGAAAACGGTCGGAGATGTTTTCAGCAAAGCCGGCATCCGGTACATCCCGCTCAAGGGCGCGGTGATGCGTGGTTATTATTCGGAGCCGTGGATGAGGACCAGCTGCGATACGGATATCCTGATCCACGAGGAGGATCTTGAGCAGGCGCAGCATCTGCTGGAAACGGAGCTGGGTTACAGATTCGCGCCCATAAACTCGCATGATGTCAGCGCTTTTTCACCGTCAGGTACACACCTTGAATTGCACTACAGGCTGTCTGACAGTGAAAAAGCCGCCGCGGAGAATGATCCCGCCCGATCCGTATGGGAATATTCACAGCCCTCCGCGCCGGGGTCATGCTGCTGGAAAATGCAGGATGAAATGTTTTATTATTACCATATCTGCCACATGGCCAAACATTTCAAGCACGGCGGGTGCGGGATACGTCCGCTGATCGATCTTGCCGTACTGCGTAAGACGGGCCTGCGGGATATCAGAGAAAAGGCCGAACCGCTACTCAGTAGGGGCGGATTATCACAGTTTGCCGCTCTCATGGAACGTCTGACCGATATATGGTTCTATGAGGGACAGCATGACGACACAACAAAAACGGTGGAAGCTTACCTGCTGAAGGGCGGCATCTACGGCAATACTGAAAACCGGGTATCTGTTCAGCAGGCAAAAAAAGGCAACCGCAGGAAATACCTGTTATCCCGTATCTGGCTGCCCGCGCGCAGCCTGAAATACCGTTACCCGTCATTGGAAAAACACAAATACCTGCTGCCGGTTTATGAAGTAAGGCGGTGGTTCTCAGATGTGTTCAGCAAAAGGCTGAGCCGCGGAATAAGGGAATTGTCGGCCAGCAAGTCCGTTTCCGGAGAGCAGCAAGCCGACACGGAAAAAATGCTGTCTGATCTCGGTCTGCTGTAATGGCACCGTCAGCGCAGTGCGATATATGATGCCTTAGTATGAACTGAAACGTGCATTGAAAAGCGTTCGATATGCTTTCACTGCCCGTTTTTTGTTCAAAGCGACTGTTTACGCATCCCGCGAGCCGGTTTACAACCAGCTGCACTGTTCAAAAGCCTCTTTTCAAAGATCATCCCCGTTTTTTGAGGATCACTTCGCCGTTTTTACCGCCGATGTATTTTCCGTTTTTCACAGCGGCTTTACCGTTTACATACACATACATCATCCCGCCCGGCTCGGCATCCGCCCTGTTTTCATCCACCTTCAGCGTGTCAGGATCGATCACCGTAATATCCGCCTTATAGCCTTTCCGCAAAAAACCGCGTTCACTGATGCCAAAGCGTTCCGCGGTCGCTCCCGTCATTTTGTGTACCACCTTTTCAAAGGCGATCCCGTCCTGCTTTGCCAGCAGGAAAAACTGCGGGAATGTCTGGAACGCGGCGATATTCTGCATTCCCTTTTCCACTACCCATGCATCGGTCATGAATACCGAAAGGTCATCCTTCATCAGATCGCGCACGATATCGCTGTTATAGTATTTGCCAAGATATATGCTTCCGCTGCGTCCGGAAAGCTCCACCAGTTTCAAATAAGTATCCAGACAGGAAAGCCCTTCCTTCTGAGCGATATCGGGCAACTTCATTCCCTCGTATTCGGGATGATCATCGGATATATAAGCGATCACGATATCGTCCCAGTCGATCCCGAGCAATTTACGGTACATCAGGATCGTGAGAGAAAGCTTGAACTTGTTCACCGGTTTTTTGGCTTCTTCCGGAGTAAGCGCGGCGTACCATTCCGGATACACCACCGTAATAACGGAGGCGCCGTAATGGAATGCGTAATTGTCAAACGCCACCGGCATGCCCTTTTCCCGCTGCGTGTGGAACACCTTCAGCATCTTATCCTTCAGCTTCCAGCTGCGCTTTCCGGTAAATATCAGGTGGGAGTATTCCAGCCGGCATCCGGCTTTCTTCATGATATCCAGCGCTTCATCGAGGCCCAGCTCAAGATGGGACTTTTTTGTCAGCAGCGGATAATCCGCGCTGATCGCCGAGCAGGCTCGGGGATGGATCGTGACGATGCCGTCGTATTTAGCCACTTCCTTCGCGAAGGCGATGATCTCATCCTCCTTCGCGTACCGGTCCGGTTCATACATAAAGCCGAGGGAGCCTCCGAAAGCGCCGCCTTCCATGGCCTCGCGCACATAGGTCAGTTCCTCCCCGATCTGCTCGGGTGTAAACGGTGCAGGGTCATATCCGGCCATTCCCGCGCGCACGGAGCCCTGACCGATCAGGGGCACGATATTGACATACAGATTGCCCTCTGCCCGCTTTTTGTATTCCGCAAAGCTGCCCGGATGCTCAACACTGAACAGCCCGCCGCCCAGTTTATCCTTATAAGGGGTATCCGGCTTCATTCCGAAGGGCGAAAAGCTGCAGTTTCCGGTCACCTGTGTCGTGATACCCTGCTGCAGGAAGGGTTTGAAATAACGTTCGGCATTCTCCCTGTCCGTGAAAAAATCATTATGCGAATGGGCGTCGATCAACCCAGGGCACACCATCATCCCCTCCGCATCGATCACTTCATCCGCTTCCGCGTTTTCTATCTTTCCGATGCCTGTGATCCGGTCATCCTCGATCAGCAGATCCCCTTTGACAGGTGCAGACAGAGTGCCGTCGTACAGCATACCGTTTTTGAACAGCGTTTTCATATTTAATTTATCCTCCTTCTCCAAGTCCGCATCGTTATTCATTAACCACAAAGCGATTTTATTTCACCCCCGCGTTTTTGTAAATATTCCATGTTTGATATACAGTAAAAATACAGCGTGGTCTCCTGTTGTTTCATGCCCGAAGCAATGCTATAATATCATTTAAGCAGCCTGCCAAACGCTGTTTCGCGGATCTTTCCGCAGCTGCATCAAATTGTGATCCGAAAGGAGCGATGACCATGCCCTGCACGACCGTTCTGGCCGGCAAAAAAGCCACCTATGACGGCTCTACCATGATCGCCAGAAATGAAGATTATTCCTATCATGTAAAAAGGATGACTGTGATCCTTCCCGAAAACCAGCCGTTGCATTACAAAACTGTCGCAACCCATCTGGAATTTGACCTTCCCGGAGACCCGATGCGCTACACCGCCTGCCCGAATGTATCCAAGGAAGAGGGCGCGTGGTATGGCTCCGGCATCAATGCCTTCGGCGTGGGAATGACCGCTACGGAAACGATCACTTCCAACGCTCTGGTGCTTGGAGCGGATCCGCTTGTAAACCTCATTCCGCCTGAAAAGGAAGGCGACGCGGAAACGCCCGGCGGGATCGGCGAAGAGGATTTCGTATGCATCGTACTCCCCTATATCCACACAGCGCGAGAGGGTGTGCTGCGCCTCGGAAAGCTGCTTGAGCAGTACGGCACCTATGAGATGAACGGTATCGGCTTCAACGATGCCGACGAGGTGTGGTGGATGGAGACCATCGGCGGACATCACTGGATGGCCCGCCGAGTAAAGGATGAAAATGTCGTCATCATGCCCAATCAGCTCGGCATAGATGATTTTGATTTTGATGACGCTTACGGCAAACAGGAGGAATACCTCTGCAGTGCCGATCTGAAGGCATTTGTCGAAAAATATCACCTGGACAGAAACAACGACGGGCACTTCAATCCGCGCTCTGTTTTCGGCTCAAGGCGTGACGCGGATCATGTTTACAATACACCGCGCGGCTGGTTCATGGGGCGCTATTTCCTTCCCACAAAATACCGCTGGGACGGTGAGAACGCCGATTTTACGCCCGAAAGCGATAACATCCCATGGACCTTCGTTCCCGAAAAGAAGGTATCTGTTGAGGATATCAAATATGTGCTTTCCTCGCACCTTCAGGGCACGCCCTATGATCCGTACGGAAACAGCGATCAAAAAGGGATGTACCGCAGTATCGCCGTCAGTTCCACCGGTCACACATCCGTTATGCAGATCAGGGGATATATGCCCCGTGAGCTGCAGGGCGTGGAATGGGTATGCTTCGGACCGGCTATATACAACAGCCTGATCCCGGTATACACGAATACAGATCAGGTGCCGGCATATCTCGGCAATGTCACACTTGACCCCGATACGGATAACTATTACTGGTGCTGCCGGATCCTTGCCGCGATGGCGGACCCGCACTATCCGCTTTGCATAGAGGATGTTGAGCATTTCCAAAGCGAGACCTCGGCAAAGAGTCACGCTTTGCTGAACCGGTATGACGAAAGGATCTTGTGTGAGAAGGATCCCGCCCTGTTCGGCGAAGCAAATGAGAAGATCTGCGATATGTTCCGCAAGAGCATGACAGCCGTGCTGAACAAGGTGATCCTGACCGCCAGCAAGCAAATGAAGGACACATATCACAGAAATGACTGATATGTTTGTTGCTGTTTGTTACAAAATTCAAAAACATCATGAAAATCTCTTTCGAAATACGCTTCGGTATGCTATAATACTTTTGTTGACCTTTATTTTATCGTAAGGAGGAACTGTTTCCATGCAATATACCCGCGAAGTCGAGGATATGGTATGCGTATGCAAGGGCCCCAAGCACGGCCCCGCTCCCATTCCCGAAGAAGGCAAATGGATCCAGGCGAAGGAAATCAAGGATATTTCCGGCTATACTCACGGCATCGGCTGGTGCGCTCCTCAGCAGGGCACCTGCAAGCTTTCTCTGAACGTCAAGAACGGCGTTATCGAAGAAGCGCTTGTTGAAACCATCGGCTGCTCCGGCATGACCCATTCCGCCGCTATGGCCAGCGAGATCCTGCCCGGCAAGACCATTCTTGAAGCCCTGAATACCGACCTGGTTTGCGATGCTATCAACACCGCTATGCGCGAGCTGTTCCTGCAGATCGTATACGGCCGTACCCAGAGCGCCTTCTCCGATGACGGTCTGAAGATCGGCGCAGGTCTGGAGGATCTGGGCAAGGGTCTGCGCAGCATGGTGGGCACCATGTACGGCACCAAGGAAAAGGGCACCCGCTATCTGGAGCTCACCGAAGGTTATGTGCTGAAGATGGCTCTGGACAAGGATGATCAGGTTTGCGGATATCAGTATCTGAGCCTCGGCAAGATGATGGACGCTATCAAGAAGGGCATGAGCCCCAATGAAGCCTACGAAAAGAATATCGGTACCTACGGCCGCTTCAAGGCCGAAGACGGCGCGGTCAAGTGGATTGACCCCCGTAAAGAGTGATAGGAGGGAGCAGGAATATGGCACTGTTTGAAAATTATGAAGGACGTATGCCTCAGCTCCAGCCTGTTCTGGATAAGTACGGATTCAAGAGTTTTGAAGAAGTAAAGGCTTTCACCAATGCTCACGGCATCGATGCCTACAACATTGTTGAGACCACTCAGCCCATCTGCTTTGAGAACGCCAAGTGGGCCTATGAACTGGGCGCCGCTATCGCTCTGAAGGAAAATGCCAAGTCCGCTGCCGAAGCCGCCAAGTGGGTCGGCGTCGCACTGCAGGCCTTCTGCATCCCCGGCTCCGTTGCCGATCAGCGTCAGGTAGGTATCGGCCATGGCAACCTGGGTGCCATGCTGCTGGATGAAGAGACTGAATGCTTCGCCTTCCTGGCCGGCCACGAATCCTTTGCCGCCGCCGAGGGCGCCATCAAGATCGCTCTGAACGCCAACAAGGTTCGCAAGAACCCCCTGCGCGTTATCCTGAACGGCCTGGGCAAGGATGCCGCCATGATCATCAGCCGCATCAACGGCTTCACCTATGTGCAGACCAAGTATGATTACCTGTCTGCCGACGTGAAGGAAGATCACGCTCTGACCGTTGTGAACAAGATCGCTTATTCCAACGGCCCCCGCGCCGCTGTCAACTGCTACGGCGCCGATGATGTACGTGAAGGCGTAGCCATCATGTGGCATGAGAACGTGGATGTTTCCATCACCGGCAACTCCACCAACCCCACCCGTTTCCAGCATCCCACCGCGGGCACCTATAAGAAGGAACGCTGGGAAGCCGGCAAGAAGTACTTCTCCGTGGCTTCCGGCGGCGGCACCGGCCGCACCCTGCATCCCGATAACATGGCCGCCGGCCCCGCCAGCTATGGCATGACCGACACCATGGGCCGTATGCACAGTGATGCTCAGTTCGCCGGTTCCTCTTCCGTTCCCGCTCACGTAGAAATGATGGGCTTCCTGGGCATGGGCAACAACCCCATGGTAGGCGCTACTGTTGCTGTGGCTGTGGCCGTGGCTCAGGCAATGGCTAAGTAATTCCCCACTCCCCGAAAATCAAGGATTTTCAAGGGTTCCGAAGCAATTCGGGGCCCTTTTTCTTTGCTCTCCAAGGATACTCCACGATACCAAAAGATGCACAATCTGGTGGAGCAAAATTTGCTTGACCGCAGTTTGACCGCACCTTGACCGCAACACCATGAAAAAGTTTGACCGCAGAAAAGACCACTTCAAACCAAAAATGCAGGAATATACTATGGGTTCCTTCAAAAATGGCGTCCCGCCATTTTTGAAGGTTACCCTTTATAGATATCTTCAATTATGGCTGCTGTGCGGTCTCTGTGCTTATCAGTATCGTGAAGATATCTCTATGTAACCGCAACTTTGCTATTACCGAGGCGTTCCTGCACATCTATCAAACTCGCTCCTGCTTCCAAGAGCCTGGTAGCATGAGTGTGGCGCAAAGTGTGAAAGTCAAAGGGGTCAATTCCCAATTCCTTCTTAACCACCGAATTCACATTCTGCGTCACACGAGGATTGATATAAGTGCCGTCTGGCCTTGCACACACCAAATCAATGGGTGTTCCTTCACTGCCAATGAACCCGCTGCTGTCAAGACATTGTTGCTGATACTTCGACTCGTAGAAGATTTGTCCCCTGCTCTGTGTGTCCCTCCACCCCCTCAATGCGATCGCAAGAGCGGAGTCCATCTTCACCACACGGCGAGACTCATACTTTGGTTCAGAGAAATACCAGCGCTGTGAAGGTTTGTCCCATTGCACCTGACGGCTGACGGTGACGGTGTTATCATCAAAGTTGATGTCAGTCCAGACCAGACCAAACGCCTCACCGAGCCGCAAGCCAAGATGATAACCCAACAGTAATGGAATATGACAAGAGTGGTCTTCAGGGAACCGTGACAGAATGGCTTTCCATGTTCTTCTCTGGCCAAATGTGCTTCCATGTGTCAATGATATCATCATGATACTTGGGCAGCAGCATAAGAACGCCGAAAACAAAAGGTGCAACATTGACAAGCAGGGCAAGCACATCGGTAGCAATGAAGGATACTCCTCCGTCAGGCAGAGAAGAAACCATAAACACCAAGAAATCATGCAGAGCATGGATTACGATGGTGATTATAATGGAACCAGTGCGGAGATAGATGCCAGCATAGAAGAGACCAGCACCAGTTGCGAAAATCATTTGAAGTATTGAAGTCACCAAATTCTGACCTGTCAGTGCATTAAGGATATGCCCGAAGCCAAACAGAACAGAAGTAAGCAGTACAGTAGCCAACAGGCGGCGCTTTGTAGGCTTGTTTCGCATCATCAGAGCGGCAGGAATGGCACGGTCAATGATTTCCTCGTTAATTCCTGCGTAGAGAGCCAGCACAATCATACTGAAAGAGATAGGCATTTGCGGGAAACCATTCGGCTGCATAAACAGATAAATCAACGTAGTAGCAACATCAAGAACGACGAAAATCGCAATGAAAATCTTCACATCGTTCAATTTCTTGCCCTGAATTCTAAAGAAGCCAAGATACCCATTCTTTTTGTTTAGCCAGCAGAAAATCGGCAGACACAGCAATGCGGCAAGAGCAACTGCGCCATATAACACAATTTGCTCCAAATCCTTATCCAAATAAGTCTTGAAAATAGTAAGAGTAGCACTAATGTCATCTGGATTAACATCGGGATATTTATCAGCCAGCACATCCGCACGCAAGTCCACAGCAGCAGTAGCAATCATAGCAATATCACCGATGGCATTACAGATGATTGTGACAAGGGCCAACGCAATCAAGCCGCCAATGATGGGGTGATTGTAGAAAAACCGCTTCTTCATTGGAATCAAGCCTCCTGTTATTATCAGTTTTACTTCTCAATCAGTTTCTTATAGCCAAGTACAACGAAGGGAACAGACACAACAAGGGCAGCAATGATGACATATAAGAAATTAAGGCCATCATTCAAGAAAGCCAGAGCAGGAATGAAGCTGCCGAGTGTGGTAAGAAGGAAACCACAACCAACGATGAAATAGCCAGCGCTGATGAACGGAGCAGCAGCGACGATAGAATCATCGGTGTATTTTTTCTCTTCACCGAAATCAAACAATTTCTTCTTGGTGATTGCCACGAAGCCGCGCCAGATGGTTACCAGACCAACAAGAATGAAAAAATGGTATTAGACATTGCGAATCCTCCATCCAAATAGTGTTAGAAAAAGCTACCTTTGCATTATAGCATAGTTTGAATAACAGAAGTGCAACATAATCAAAAAAACACTAAATTCACGCCAAATTTTGAGTAATGCAATAAAGCCCCCTCAAAAATGGCGGGACGCCATTTTTGAAGGAGTCTATCATAACATATTGCATAGCTATGGGGCAGCATTATCCGAAATCATGACCACACTTTGACCGCAATGCCAAGGATTTGACCGATATCCACGAGCATCGTGAGATAGATTTGCGGTCAGCGACTAAATCGTTGAAAATCCTTGTGGTTCCTTGGCTTGGCTTCCTTGTGCGCTTGCGGTGGGTGAAGTTGCGAAGCAACGAACCCACCGATGGGCAACAACCCCATGGTAGGCGCTACCGTGGCCGTGGCTGTGGCTGTAGCTCAGGCTATGAACAAGTAATATAGTCACAACTGAGAGGTTTTCCGTTACGGAAAGCCTCTTTTTTGATACATTCGACACGGTAGTACTGTAAAGAAGAAAAACAAACCCGAGAAAGTTTTACCCGATCGTCCGAGATTAATTTACCGTTTAGTTTCTCGGATGTATCGGCAATGATGATCGACAATATCATGTAAAGATCACTGTTTTGGTGAATGCCGGCAGCTGTCTTGGACACGGATACTGTAAATGACTTCTTCAAGAACGGCGATGCCATTTTGCTGAGAGTCTGCATTATCCGTCTGCATTTGTGCGGCAGTTGTCTGAGTATCATCAGCGAGGCGTACATGGGCCTGAAATTATGTAAATCTCTTCACTTCCAGTTTTCAAAATGGCGCAGGTGTGATATGATATATATGTATTATCCGTAAAGGAAGCCATGGCATGAGTACTTTTTATGATGAGCTTTACACAGTGTGCAAAAAGCATGCTGTACATACCGTATGGGTATTTTCTGATCTGCAGCAGAAGCGTTTTGAAAACGCCGAAAAATGCATCGGCATCTGTATGGAGGATTACCGTCTCCTCTCTCCGGACGCCGAAATGATATGGTACCTCGGTGATTCAACAGAATCCTCCGACCTGCAGGAACTGATACGCATGACCGACCTGCAGGAAGAAGCCTATTCCTCTCTCGGTATCCCGCTTTGCTACGCGACCGGCAATCACGATTATGATTATCCGGAATACTGTCACTGGAACGGCATGCACGCGTTTACAATGCCTTTTTACGATATGGTGCGTTCCCATCCGGGCTGGCACACGACCGCGGACTGCGAAGAGACCTGGTTCCGTCAGGATATCGGAAATTACGCAGTATACTTTTTCACCGATCATGTAGCGCATGACCTCTCATGGTGTTCAACGCACAACGGCTTTCGCTGGGGAAAAGAGAATTATCCCTATGGTGATGAGCATTTTGCCGGCATCCGCAAAGCAATGGCGGCATGTGACAAAGCGAACATCATCACAGCCGCGCACTGCGCCTTTCCCGGCGGAAACCGCGATACCGAGATCCTCGGCTGCATCCAGCCGCTTCCGCTGAACGTACGCCTGCACCTGTACGGCCATTCCCATATCGGTGAATATACCTGCCCGAAAGAACGTATCTTTTCACAGATCCAATGGGTGGACTGGCAGGACATTCCTCAGGTGGATGTTGCCTCATTTGAAAACCTGCGCGGATCCTTCTGCAGAAGCGTGATCCTGCATATCTATGAGGATGATTCGCTCGGTCTCTTTTTCCGTAATCACGACAGCCACACCTTCTATCAGGCCTTCTTCCCCCGCAGAACCTCCAGCGAGATCGCCGGTAATTATGATAAACGCATGGAACTGAGCATCCCCTGGTGGGAAAAGAAATGAGCTTTATTCCTTATCAGGTATTTACTTTCAAAAGGAGCGGAATCATGTTCAAAAAGTCTGCGATACTCTTTCTCGCAATGATTTTCCTGTTTTCAATGTTTTCATTTCCGGCGTTTTCCGAAGATGAAAACAAGCTGGTGCTCTCCGGCACAGTGACCGGAACCACGAAGCTTCATATGCGTTCTTCCCCCTCAACCGAGGGAAGCGTTATTACAGACCTCAAATCCGGTGCGAAGGTAACGGTGCTTGAAAACGACGGTAACTGGTGCTATGTGGAAAAGAACGGGCGCAGCGGCTATGTGATGAGCAAGTATCTCAAGATCACCCCCGATTATACGCATAACTCCTGGGCTGAAACAAAAAAAGAGGATATCCTGCTTACGCTGTACAGCAGGCCGGATCCTTCTTCCGCTGTGCTGTGCCGTTTCTGGTCCGGAGCGCGTTTTGAAGTGATCGAAAACAACGGTACATGGAAAAAGGTACGCGTCGGCTCTTTGATCGGTTATCTGGATGCACCGGTCAGCGTGATCCCCGAGGGCGATTTCGCGCTTGCTGTATATCCGGACAGTATAAGCCGGTTTTCTGTACACTATTCCACATACGATTTTCATTCGCGCGCTTTCGGCGAGGAGCTTACTGTATCCGGAAGCAAAAACGCTCTCACCTACCGCTTTACCTATCCGGTCTGCGGCATTGAGAGCGCTGACACCCTCATCAGCGGCTGGATGAAAAAACAGCGTGACGCGCTCAGCGACAGCATGAACGGCACGCTGGAGATCAACTATGAATCCTGGCTTACCTCATCCGTTGCAGGGATCGTTCTGTATTCCCGTTATCAGGATGCTTCCTCCTCCTGTGAAAATGTATATGCCTTCAATATCGATACTGAGACCGGCAAGGTATTCTATGCCGACAGCATCTTCAGCGACAGCACGCGTCCTCTTCTGATCCTGGACAGCAAAATCGCTTCATTCCTGCTTGAAGATGCCGACGGATATGATGTCACACCGGATCTTTCCTGGTATGCCGGTTCCGTGATCACCCCGGACGGCCTGAGCGTATTTTTGCGCAGCGGTCATTTCCTTCCCATCTGTCTCGGAACACAGAAGATCGATATCGCCTGGAACGAGCTTACCGGCTGCATCGACCCCGCGTACGGCTTTGCCCCGTCCAACCGCATCGATCCTTCCAGACCGATGCTCTGCCTCACCTTTGACGACGGCCCGCATGAGCAGACTGAGCGCATTCTGGACACGCTGCTGAAAAACGGCGCTCACGCATCCTTCTGCGTTCAGGGAAGACGCATTTCAGACTATGAAAGCACGGTTCGCCGTACTGTTGCTGAAGGGAATGAGCTGGTATGCCATACCTACAGCCATAAAAAGCTTACCGAGCTTTCCGCCGCCAATGTAAAAAGTCAGATCACGCGCGTACAGGATGAGATCGGCAAGGTGATCCCCGGCTACCGTGTCAAGTGGCTGCGCTGCCCCTACGGCTCAACGAACAGGACAGTCAGAAATGTGTGTAAGGATCTTGATATGTGCATTGCTTTCTGGCAGATCGATACGGAAGACTGGAGTACCAGAAGCGCGGATTCAACCTACCGTGCCATCATGAAGCAGGCCAAAAACGGAGCGATCATCCTTTGTCACGATATTTACTCCACCACAGCAGACGCGATCGAGCGCGCGGTACCGGAGCTGATCGAACATGGTTATCAGCTGGTCACCCTTTCCGAAATGTTCAGCTATATGAAAGACGGCCCCGTTCCCGGAACCGTCTATACCTGCTTAAGCGAAGAAGACAGGTGATCTCACTTTTTCAGATTTCCCATCACAGCGGATTTTTCTGCGGCGGCACTCGCTCCCTCGATCACGGCGGAGCGGAGGCCGCTTTTTTCAAGCACAGCAACGGCCTCGATGGTGGTACCGGCGGGTGAGCACACCATATCCTTCAGATCATCCGGATGCCTTCCGGTAACGATCGCAAGCTCGGCGCTGCCTGCCACAGCCTGCTCCGCAAAGCGAAGGGCCTGTGCCTTGCTCATGCCATAGCGTACACCGGCATCTGCAAGCGCGTCGATAAACATGAACACATAGGCCGGAGCGCTTCCGCTCACACCCACAACGGCGTCAAACAGCTTCTCGGGTATGATCTCCACTGAACCGCAGCAGGAGAACAGCGCTTCCGCCTGCCTGAAACGCTCCGCTCCCGTGTTTTTTCCGGCACACACCGCGGTAACGCCCCTGCCTACCAGAGCGGGCGTATTGGGCATGGCGCGCACGGTCATCGCGTCCTTTCCGAACATTTCATCCAGCATTGCAAGGGTAAAGCCGGGGGCAATGGAAATGATCAATGTCTTTTTCATATCCATACCGTCTTTGATTCCCTTCACCGTGTCCTCCAGCATCTGCGGCTTAACGGCAAGCAGCAGCACATCGCAGGAAGCAGACTCGGCGTTCGAACAGCCGGCATGCACAAAGCCTTCTTCTTTGAGGCTTGCGCATATCGTTTCGTTTTTCTCCGAGGGATAGATATCCGCCTTATTATAAAGCTCTTTTTTGGCGACGGCGCGAAGGATTGCTCCGCCCATATTGCCGCATCCGATGATACCCAGTGTCATATCCCGTATCCTCCTTTATCTTTCAAGGATCCCCCGGCTGATCTTCAGCCGGATGATCCTCTCCGCGCTTTCGCGTATCCTGCTTTCGGGGATCTCCCCGTTCTTTACACTATCCTCCAGCGCCTTTACCGCCTTTCCGGTGTTCGCGCTCATCAATATCATATCACAGCCGGCCTGAACGGCCTTCACAGCCGCCTCCCCTGCCTGATACCGGTCCGTAACAGTGCGGACATTCATGAGATCCGTCATGATTATTCCGTCAAACCCGAATTCCTGTCTCAATATCCCGGTCACCGTTCTTTTCGAGAAACAAGCCGGAACATCCTTTTCAAGCGCCGAATATTCCGCACAGGTAACGCGTATACAGGGCATCCCCGCCGCAACCGCCAGACGGAAAGGCAGCATATCCACGGTATACAGTTCATCCTCATCCGTGTCGATCACTGTCCTGCTGTGCCACGGGTCTCCGGTGCTGTCCCCGAGACCCGGGAAAAAGCCCAGTACGGGAATGATCCCGTTTTCGGTAAGCCCGAGCGCATACTGCCATACATAGGCCGCGTTTTCCGCGGCGGATGAAGAAAAGAAGCGGCTGTCCAATACGCTGTCCTGTTCCGGCCCGTACAGATCCGCTGAAGGTGCCAGATCCATATTGAATCCGAAGCCTGAAAGATATTCCCCGATCTTTTCCCCCTCAATATAGATCCTCGAAACATCCTTACCGGCGGCAAGTGTTCTCATGCTGTCACGATCGGCGCTATACAGCTTTCCGGAAACGGCGGCGTCCGCTCCTCCCGCCTCCTGTGCGATCACAAACGGTGAATACGCAAGACTTGCAGCTGACGCGCATAACGCGCCCAGCTGTTCCTCCGTCACGATGTTTTTTCCGTATATCAGAACTCCGCCATAGGGGTCGTTTTCATATGCCTCTTTAGCGTTATCCGGAAGGACTGTGGTTCTCTGTTCACCGGTGATCTCCTCAGGGGCGGTTATGAACATCTGGCAGATCATCTCATGAAGTGTCATGCCGTTTACCGTTTCACGCACCCGTAAGGCCGCATCGTTCTCCGCTTCTTCACTGAAAGCGGCAAGAGGAAGAAGCAATAGAATCAACACCGCAAGAACAGAGATTACTTTTTGCCTGATGCCCTTCGTCAATACGCACCGCCTCCTTCTCTGTATCTATTATGCCACAAACGACTTAATTTTTAAATATCTTTTACACATTTCTTTCATTTACATCATATAATAGACAAATGAAGCAAAAAATAATATAATATATACTGTAAAAATATGTCCGGAGGTTATGCGCTTTGAACAAGGAAATGAATGACCGGTTTGAAAAACTGTTGGCCGATGTGAAAAAACCGGCTCAGTATATCGGCGGGGAAAGAAACAGCGAAACCATTCCTTTTGATGAAGCGGAGCTGTCCTTTGCTTTCTGCTTTGCCGACACTTATGAGATCGGTATGTCCCATCTCGGCATAAAGATCCTTTACAGCATTATCAACAGCATACCCGGTTTTCTCTGTGAACGCGTGTTTATGCCCTGGCCGGATATGGGCGAAAAGCTGAAGGAAGAGCATATCCCGCTTTTCTCGCTGGAAAGCCGCACACCGGTAAAGGATTTTGATATCGTCGGCTTCACGCTTCAATACGAAATGAGCTACACCAACATTCTTGAAATGCTGGATATGGCCGGTATTCCGGTCTACGCGAAGGATCGGGGCGAAAATGATCCGCTCATCGTTGCCGGAGGGCCCTGTGCCTTCAATCCGGAACCGCTTGCTCCTTTCTTTGACGCGTATATGATCGGTGACGGCGAAGAACTTATGGCCGATTTTGTAAAGACCGTACGCGACGCGAAAAAGCAGGGCTTTTCGAAGGAACAGACGCTGCGTGCTCTTTCTCAGCTGCGCGGCGTGTACATCCCCTCGCTCTACTCCGTCACATACAATCAGGACGGGACCATCGCTTCCTTCACCGCGAAGGATGCATCCGTGCCCGCCGTTGTGAAGAAAGCCATCGTACGGGATCTGGACAAGGCCGTTTACCCTGATAAGATCCCCGTGCCCTACTGTGAGATCGTACATGACCGTATGGTGCTGGAGATCATGCGCGGCTGCACACGCGGCTGCCGTTTCTGCCAGGCAGGCATGCTGTACCGTCCTGTTCGTGAGCGCAGGCCCGAAACGCTTCTTCAGCAGGCTGAACGGCTTGAGAAAGCGACCGGCTATGAAGAGCTTTCCCTGTCCTCTCTTTCAAGCGGCGATTACACGCAGCTTCCCGAGCTGATCCGTTCCCTGATGGACAGATTCTCCGCGAAAAAGGTAGGCGTTTCCCTTCCCTCCATGCGTATCGACAGCATTGTCAAGCAGTCTCTTGAAGAAACGCAGAAGGTAAGGAAGAGCGGGCTTACACTGGCTCCCGAGGCCGGCACCCAGCGTCTGCGCGATGTGATCAACAAGGGCGTCACCGAGGAGGACCTCGTACGCTCCGTTACGGATGCCTTTGACTGCGGCTGGAGCAGCGTGAAGCTTTATTTCATGTGCGGTCTTCCCACTGAAACAGATGAGGATCTGCAGGGGATCGCCGAGCTTTCCCGCAAGGTCGTTTCCTGCTACTTCTCCCTCCCGAAGGAAAAACGCGCCCGCGGTCTGCGTGTGACCAGCAGTGTTTCCGTTTTCGTTCCCAAGCCCTTTACACCCTTCCAGTGGGCCGCGCAGGATCATATCGAAACGGTAAATCAAAAGATCACTGCGCTCAGAGAATACCTCAGGATCAAGGGCGTCACCTTCAACTGGCACGAGCCGGAGCTTTCCTATCTTGAAGCCTGCGTTTCAAGAGGCGACCGCCGCATCGCGGATGTGATCTATACCGCGTGGAAAAAAGGCTGTAAGCTGGACAGCTGGAACGAGTACTTCCGCTTTGATCTGTGGATGGAAGCGTTCAAAGAATGCGGTCTGGATCCTGATTT
Source organism: uncultured Clostridia bacterium (assembly GCA_937886445.1). GTDB lineage: Bacteria > Bacillota > Clostridia > Christensenellales > Aristaeellaceae > ZC3RG03. Next base: position 16,745 of record CALGBY010000086.1, read on the forward strand.
CTACGCCTGCCGTGAGCGTTCCTACGACGAGATCCTCCCGTGGGATTTCATTGATGCCGGCGTAACAAAGCAATATCTGCAAAAAGAAAACGAAAAGGCAAAGCAGGGGGCAAAAACCCCTGACTGCAGAAACGGCTGCAACGGCTGCGGTCTGCAAAGAGAGAAGGGAGTGTGCAGTTTCTGTGAAAATGCTGGTCGTGTTTAAAAAATCCCCCCGTCTCCGCTTTATCGGTCATCTGGACCTGATGCGTACCATGCAGCGCGCGCTCCGCAGAAGCGACCTGCCTGTCCGCTATTCTCAGGGCTTTAATCCCCATATGCAGCTCAATTTCGCCTCTCCTCTCTCTGTCGGCATTTCCGGAGAAAGAGAGATCATGGAGATCCCCATCGAAGGAGAAATGAGTGCTGAAAAATTCAAGCAGATCCTGTCCGACGCGCTCCCGCTGGACCTTCCGTGTATATCCGTACGCTGCGTGGAGGATACCCACCCCGCGCCCATGGCTTCCTGTAAAGCGGCGGAATACAGGTGCATATTTGAGCAGCCGGTCAACGGTCTGAGTGAAAAGATGGACGCTTTTCTCGCGCAGAATACCATTCTCGCGGTCAAGCATACCAAATCCGGAGAGAAGGAATGCGATATCCGGCCGATGATCAGGCGTGTCTCCGTCCTTTCGGACAGCGACCTGACCGCCGTGCTGGATCTTTGTGAAACATCCACCTGCAAGCCGGAACTGATGCTCGGAGCGTTTGCGGAATATACCGGATCGTCTCTTCCGCCGGTGAATATGGTACGCGCGCAAATGTACGGAGAAGCCGGTAGCGAGCTTGTTCCTCTTGAATCATTATGAGCACGCTCTATATCCGCCACACAGATACCGCTGCCGAATATGTTCTTGCAGAAGACGGGCTTCCAGTACGCTATGAACGGGAGGAAGCAGACGGCAGGGCCGCCTGTGAGGATATCTATCTTGCCGTTGTGGACCGCGTCATGCCCGGCATCGGCACTGCGTTTGTCCGTCTCACGAAGGAGATCAACGGCTGCCTTCCGCTCAATGACAGAAACCGGCATCTTGCCGTTTCAGGAAAGCGTATCCCGGTACAGGTAAAAAAAGAAGCACACGGCGAAAAGCTTGCCTCTGTTTCGGATGAGCTGACCTTTGCCGGCACATATGCTGTGCTGATACCGGGCTCGGCAAAAATCAGCGTTTCCCAGCGCATATCGGATGCGGATGAAAGAAAACGCCTGGAGATAACAGCAGCCGGGCTGTGTCCCGCGGGCTGCGGGCTGATCATGAGAAGCGACGCAGCCGGAGCAGAAGAAGAAACGATTGCCTCCGAAATTGCAGTTCTGTATGAAAAAAGCGAGCGTCTTCAGAATGCCGCGCGTTCCGTCTCTGCCCCCTGCCTTCTCGAAAAGCGCCCGCCGGTTTCTGAAGTGATCTTTCGGGAGGAAAACGAGATAGAGAAGGCCGTGAGCGACCGCGAAGAACGCCTTCCCTGCCCTGTCGTGTTCTCAGCATCACCGTTCTCGCTGATCAACGCTGAGGACAGATTGCTGAAAAGCTTCAGACGCAATATTTTTCTCCCCTGCGGCGGCTACATCACCGTGGACATCTGCGAAGCTCTTACCGTAATCGATGTCAACAGCGGCAAGTATGCCGGCAAAAAGAGCGGAAAAGAAAACTCCTTTCTTACCGTCAACAGGGAAGCCGCCCGTGAATGCGCGCGTATCCTGCGGCTGCGCAATATCGGCGGAAATGTCATCATTGATTTTATCGATATGCAGAGCGAAGCATCCAAAAACGAAGTGATACGCGTGATGAGCGAAGCGCTCTCACGGGATCCGGTCAAGACCGTCATCCACGGCTTCACTTCTCTCGGGCTGCTCGAGCTTTCAAGAAAAAGGACAGGGAATATGGTTTCCCTTCCATACATCAAGGAGACACCTCATGAATCAGATCATCAGGATCCCGGAGAATGAGATTTCCCGCCAGCGTAAACTGGCAACGGCTTTCAGGAATCTTCCGGACCGTCCGCAAACTTACCATATCGTGACCTACGGCTGCCAGATGAACGCGCATGATTCCGAAAAGCTGGCAGGTATGCTGGAGAAAATGGGCCTCACTTACTGTGAGGAAAAGGATAAGGCGGATCTTGTATTGCACAACACCTGCTGTGTACGCGACAACGCGGAGCGAAAAGCGATCGGAAACGCCACATGGCTGAAGGAGATCAAGCAGGCGCATCCCGGCATGCTGATCGGGCTTTGCGGCTGTATGGTGCAGGAAAAAGGCATGGCGGAAAAGATCCTGCGCAATTACCCGTTCATCGATCTTGCTTTCGGTACCAGCGATGTCCATACGCTGCCGGAGCTGCTCACGCGCGCCGTTGAAAACAGACGCCGTGTGATATCGGTGTCGGATGAACCGTCCACCATCGCGGAAGGCCTGCCCATTCTTCGTACAAGCCCGTTTCAGGCCTATGTTACCGTGATATACGGCTGCAATAATTTCTGCTCCTACTGCATCGTACCCTATGTAAGAGGACGGGAAAGAAGCAGAAAGCTGGCGGATATCCTGCGTGAAACCGATGAGCTTGTCAAAAGCGGCACAAAGGAGATCATGCTCCTCGGCCAGAATGTCAATTCCTACGGAAAGGACAACGACGAAGGCGTTTCTTTCGCCGGGTTGCTCAGAGAGGTAGAAAAAACAGGGATCGAACGGATCCGCTTCATGACCTCCCATCCCAAAGATCTTTCCGATGAGCTGATCGAAGAGATCGCCCGCAACAAAGCCGTATGCCGTCATTTCCATCTCCCGGTACAATCCGGAAACGACCGCATCCTCAGGGAAATGAATCGGCATTACACAAGAGAAATGTATCTGGATCGCGTACGCCGCATCCGGAACGCGGTGCCGGATATCGGAATCACGACAGACATCATCGTCGCGTTTCCCGGAGAAACGCGTGCGGAGTTTGAAGACACGCTCAGCCTTACCGATGAGGTTTGCTATGACAGCGCGTTCACATTCATATACAGCCCCCGTGAAGGCACGCGTGCCGCGCTGATGGACGGAAGGATCGATGATGAAGTCGCTTCCGAAAGGATACAGGAGCTGATCCGTCTTCAGGAGAAAAAGACGCAGCAGGTGTTTGACCGGCTCACCGGCACAAAGGATACCGTGCTGATCACAGGTGCCTCAAGGCGGGACAGCGATCTGTGTACCGGAAAGACCGGAAGGAATATTTCTGTCAATTTTGATGCCAAAGGACATAAGCCCGGAGATACTGTCACGGTACGGATCACCGGCAGCGGAAAAACCACCCTGAAGGGTGAGATTGTTGAAGGAGAAGCATTATGAACGAAGAAGTAAGAAGCAAAGCAAAGGAACTGGCCGAGCTGATCGCCGGAAGCAAGGAATACATCTGCATGCGTATGGCGGAAGACGCGGCTTCTCAGGATAAAGCGATCACAGATCTGGCCGCGCGTTATTATGAAAAGCATGAGGAAATGGAAGCGCTCACCTCCGCGGAAAACCCGGATTTTGAAAAAATGGGCGTTCTTTCCAACGAAATGTCCGCTCTGCAGGATCAAATGAAGGAGCTTCCCCTCGCCAAGGCGATGCAGAACGCGCGCAATGCCTTTACCGAAATGATGAATATGGTCAACAGAGAATTGCAGCAGGTGCTCGCTCCGGGTGAAGCACAGCAGGGCACCTGCACCGGAAACTGCAGCGGCTGCCACGGCTGCGATCACTGATAAGAACCGAAGGAGTTAACTGATATGGCCACCCTTTCCCCCATGATGCAGCAGTATATGTCCATCAAGGAAAAAAATCCCGATACTCTGCTCTTTTTCAGAGTAGGTGATTTTTATGAAATGTTCTTTGAGGACGCCGTCACCGCAAGCAGAGAGCTGGAGCTTGTTTTAACAGGCAAGGACTGCGGCCTTGAAGAACGCGCCCCCATGGCCGGCGTGCCGTTTCATGCCGTTGACGCCTATGTATCAAGACTGATCGAAAAAGGCTACAGAGTCGCCATCTGCGAACAGATGGAAGATCCCGCTCTCGCGAAGGGGCTTGTGCAGCGTGATATCATACGCATCATCACCCCCGGTACGCTTATGGACTCCTCTGTTATCGGAGAAAGGAACAATAATTTTCTCTGCAGCGTGTACATCACGGGAAAGCGTGCCGGTATCAGCTATTGCGATGTTTCCACAGGTGAATTCTACGCCATGCAGACTGCTTTTGACGCGGCTCCCGTTTCCGCCCAGATAGCCGCCATCGCTCCCGGAGAGATCATATGCAATGATGTATCTGCTTTCTCCTCCTGCTGCTCCGCTGCCTGTACGGCGTATCTGCCTTCCGCCTATCAGCAGGCCAATGCCAGGGAGGCGCTGCTTTCGCATTTCGGAATGCAGAGTCTGGTATCCCTCGGCATTGATCAGGCACACAGCGCTGCCATGTGCGCGGCCGGAGCGCTGATGAAATATTTATCGGATACGCAGAAGAATTCGCTTGAACACATCACCACGCTGCGCATGCTGGATACCGCTTCCTCCATGCCGTTGGACGCCGCCACAAGACGCAATCTGGAACTTACGGAAACCATTCGCGGAAAATCAAAAAAGGGTTCCCTGCTGGATATTCTGGATAAGACCGTGACCGCGATGGGCGGCAGGATGCTGCGATCCTTTGTGGAAAAGCCGCTTATCTCAAAGGAACAGATCGAGGAACGCCTGAACGCGGTGGAAGCACTGTACGGGGATTTTGTGATCTCTCAGGAACTCAGAGACCGTCTTACCAATGTATATGATATGGAGCGTCTGCTTTCAAAGGTCTCCTATCACACGATCAACGCGAAGGATTGTCTTTCTCTGCTGCGTTCACTTGAACAGGCACCGGATATCCGTTCTCTTCTCTCTTCTCTTGACACTGAAGCACTGCGTCCCGTCACCGACAGGATCGACACGCTCGATTCCCTTCGCGATCTGCTCAGCCGCGCCATTTCGCCGGATTGTCCGTTGCAGATCACAGACGGCGGCGTCATCAAAGAAGGCTTTTCGCAGGAGCTGGATGAATACCGCCGTGCCGGTACCGAAGGAAAAACATGGCTGGCGGAGCTGGAAGCCCGCGAAAGGGAGAAAACAGGCATCAAAAGCCTGAAGGTACAGTATAACCGTGTATTTGGCTATTATATCGAAGTTACTAAATCCTTCTATTCCCTCGTTCCCGCCTATTATGTAAGAAAACAGACGCTGACGAACGCCGAGCGTTTCACCACTGAAGAGCTTCACAATATCGAGATCAGGATCACCGGGGCTCAGGACAGCGCGATGAAGCTTGAGCTGCAGCTATTTGACAGCATCCGCTCCGCAATCTCGGAAAACATGGTGCGTCTGCAATCCCTTGCGACAGCCTATAAACTGCTGGACGCATTTCTTTCGCTTGCTCAGATCGCCCGTGAATATCACTATACCCGCCCTGTGATCAACACCGATGGGATCATCGACATCAAAGAAGGCCGTCATCCTGTGGTGGAAAGGAACCTACCCGATAACGCGTTCGTTCCCAATGATACGCTGATCGACCGTGATGAAAGAAGGATGCAGATCATCACCGGGCCCAATATGGCCGGAAAAAGCACCTATATGCGTCAGGTGGCGCTCATATGCCTGATGGCTCACATGGGCAGCTTTGTTCCTGCGCGCGAAGCATCCATCCCGGTTCTGGACGCTGTATTCACCCGTGTAGGCGCATCTGATGATCTTGCCGCCGGTGAATCCACCTTTATGGTCGAAATGAGTGAAACCGCCTATATCATGAGAAACGCAACACAGAATTCGCTCGTGATACTGGATGAGATCGGCCGCGGAACAAGCACCTTTGACGGTTTGAGTATCGCGTGGGCAGCGGTCGAATATCTTGCCGATAAAAAGCACAGCGGTGCCAAAACACTTTTTGCCACTCATTACCACGAGCTCTCAGAGCTGGAAGGGCATCTTGAAGGTGTAGTTAACTATTGTGTTGCCGTCAAAGAGCACGGAGAAGAAGTGATCTTCCTCAGAAAGATCGTTCCGGGCGGTGCTGACAAAAGCTTTGGTATTTATGTGGCAAGGCTGGCCGGTTTGCCGCGCAGCGTGATCGCACGCGCGCAGGAGATCGAAGCACGTCTTGAGGTTAATAATATCAACCAGAACAGCATCGGGCAGAATATCCTCGGTGCCGGCCACAAGGCCAAAAATCAACAGGTTGATTTGCTCAGCTATACCCAAACGGAATTTGTCGAAGAGATCCGTTCCATTGATGTACTTGCGATGACACCGATGGAAGCTCTCAACAAAATGTTCCTGATACACGAAAAGGCCATGAAGCTTTAAGGAGTGTACAAATGGTAAATACCGGTAAAATACGCCAGCTTCCCGAGGAAGTGATCGGTCAGATCGCCGCCGGAGAGGTAGTCGAACGCCCGTCCGCCGCGATCAAGGAGCTGGTCGAAAACAGCATAGACGCCGGAGCAAGCGCTGTAAGCGTGGAAATACGGGATGGCGGCATTTCCTTTATGCGTATCACCGATAACGGTAAAGGCATCCGCGCGGAAGATATCCGTCTGGCATTTTCGCGTCATGCCACCAGCAAGATCGCCACTGCGGATGATCTTTACGGCGTTCGCACTCTCGGTTTCCGCGGTGAAGCGCTCGCGTCGATCGCGGCTGTGGCAAAGGTGACCTGCGCCACACGCACTCAGGATTCCGAACGCGGCGTCTCCGTTGTCAACGAGGGCGGAGATATCATCGACATCAGAGATTCCGCATGCCCCATAGGCACCTCATTTACGGTAAAGGATCTGTTTTACAATGCACCGGTACGCCGCAAATTTCTGAAAAAGCCCGCCGCGGAAACAGCAGCCGTTTCGGAGCTGATGGCAAGGATGATCCTTTCCCACCCCGATATTTCTTTCCGCCTTACAGCAGACGGAAAACCGGTCTATTTCAGTGCGGGAGACGGTAAGCCCGAAAGCGCCGTCATGTGTGTTTTCGGACTGGACGCGCTGAAAAAATTTCACAGAGCAGACGGAAATATGAACGGTGTCGTTCTCTCCGGCTTTATAGGCTGCGGTGAAAACAGCCGCGGCAACCGCAATCAGCAGTACTTTTTTATCAACGGTCGTACAATGAAAAGCCCGATACTCACAAACGCGCTCGAATACGCCTGCCGTCAGCGCGTGATGGTGGGACGCTTCCCTGTTTGCATTCTTTACCTGACCGTTCCGTATGAAAGTGTGGATGTGAATGTGCATCCCAATAAATGGGAAGTGCGCTTTCAGGATGAAAAAGGCGTTTCGGCAGCTGTGGAAACGATCATATCGGAATCTCTGAACAGAGAAGCGCTGCTTGAAAACGCGCCCGCTCTCTTCTCCGGTTCCTCCGTATCAGGCAGGGATATCTCTGTACCGGTTCAGGAGCAGAAAGAAGAAGCGAAGATCACCGTTTCATCAAAGATCATTCCGGATCCCCCGTCTGCACAACCGGATGCCGATAAAAAAGCCGCGGCATCCGCCGGATCCCCGTCTCAGACGCCTACTGCTTCAGATGTGCCGTATTCCCCGCAGGGAAAAGCCGTAGCCATGCTGGCGGATATCCTGAAAAACGCGCCATCTGCGCCCGTATCCGCTCCGCAGCGCTCCTACAGACAGGATTACGCGCCCGGTACAGAATCGCACCATCATATCAGGGAGATCTCACTTTCCCTTCCGGAGGAAAAAGCGGCAGCGCCTGCCGCCACAACATTTTCAGAAGAGTGCCCTTCTCCCTCCGCCGCTCCGGAAAGCAAAAAAGAGGAACTCCCGCGGACAAAACCAGACGGTACAGGCATGACACTGCCCGCGGACACCGCCGGCGCTCCTTCACAGCTCGCGTTTACTGTGGTCACACCGCAGAATACGGAAATACCGGTGCGATATATCGGTGTTGTTTTCAACACCTATATACTGCTTGAGTCTCAGGACAAAATGCTGCTTTGCGACCAGCATGCCTGCCATGAACGCCTGCTTTATGAGCGCTATATGAAGGAACTCGGAAGTGAAAACAGCGTACAGGAGCTGCTTGTTCCCGTAGTGCTCGATCTTTCCAGACAGATGTTCTCGGTCTATTCAGAAAACCGCGAGCTTCTCAGAGAAGCCGGCTATGAAACAGAGGAGTACGGAGACTGCACCATATGTCTGCGCGGAGTGCCCAATGTTTTAGGGCAGCCGAAGGATGCCTCCTGCCTGACGGACGCGCTGGAAGAGATCGAGGCGACCGGTACGCTTTCCCATTCCGACCGTCTGTCGCGTGTGATACAGACAGCCTGCAAGCACGCCGTCAAGGGCGGAGAGAAGATCGATGAAAAGCAGTTGATCGGACTTATCCGCATGATCCTGTCAAAGCAGATCCCGCCCACCTGCCCTCATGGCAGACCTCTGTTCGTGGAAGTGTCAAAACGCGATCTTGAAAAGAGATTCAAGCGCATACAGGATTGAAAATGAAGAAAAAGGTCATCGTCATCACCGGTCCGACAGCCAGCGGTAAATCCGAAGCGGCCCTCATTCTTGCAAAAGCCGTTAACGGAACGATCATCTGTATGGATTCCATGCAGATCTACCGCGGCATGGATATCGGGACCGCAAAGCCGACGGCTGAGGAGCAAAGCATCTGTCCGCATCGCATGTTTGATGTCGCCTCGCCGTTTGAAAATTACTCTGCCGCCAGATACGCTTCAGAAGCGCAGGAATGGGTCGACAGGACGGAATTCCCGATCCTTGTAGGCGGAACGGGTCTGTTTCTGAATGCCATATCCACCGATATGGAGTTTGGTTATGCCGTATCAGACCCGAAGATACGTGAAAAATACGAAAACATCGCGAAGAATGAGGGAAATGAGTATCTTCATTCTCTTCTTGAGAAAGAAGACCCGTTATCGGCACTTCGTCTGCATCCCAATGATACCCGCCGGGTGATCAGAGCGCTTGAAGTGCTTGAACTTACCGGAAAGCCATTTTCCTCCCAGAAAGCAACTGACCCCTACCGTACAAAAGAAGGATACGACTACAGGATCTTTGCATTTTCACGTGAACGCTCCGCTCTGTACGCGCGTATCGACAAGCGTGTGGATATCATGATGCAGGCCGGGCTTGAAAATGAAGTGGAACATCTGATCTGTGACCTCGGTATTCCGGACACGGCCCAGAGCATGCAGGGCATCGGATATAAGGAACTGATCCCCGTCCTTCGCGGAGAGCAGACAAAAGAAAACGCCGTCAGCCTGATCAAGCAGCGTTCCCGCAACTACGCCAAGCGGCAGCTCACCTGGTTCCGTCGTGATCCGCGCGTACACTGGATAGACGCGGACAGCACAGAGCCTGCAGAAGCAGCGAAGCTGATTCAGAGATCTTCCGAGAATAAAGAAGGAGAAACACCATGGACACAGAACGACTGATCGCCGATGCAGAAAGAGCCTGTACGGACTTGTTTGAAAAGCTCGAAAAAAACGAATACGCAAATCTTGAGCGTGTACTGAACGCGTTTCACAGCCATCGTGTGGCCGTAAGGCATTTCAACCCTACTACCGGCTATGGTTATGATGATACGGGACGCGATACACTGGAGAGCATTTTCGCCGAGATCTTTCACACCGAGGCAGCGATCGTGCGACCGCACATCGTGAGCGGAACGCATACGCTCTGCCTGTGCCTTTTCGGTCTTCTCCTGCCGGGTGATCATCTGATATCCGCCACCGGTCTTCCCTATGATACCATGCAGGAAGCGATCGGCCTTACCAGCAAAGACGGCATCGGTACGCTGAAGGAAATAGGCGTATCCTTCTCATCCTGTGATCTTTCTGCTGACGGGCTTCCCGATACCGAAAAGGTGCTCGAGGAGATCGCATGCCATCCGAACACCCGTGTGATCCTCATTCAGCGCAGCCGCGGCTACGCGTGGCGTCCCTCTCTTCTGCCTTCCGAAATGAAGGATTTCATTTCCGCTGTCAAACAGCAATACCCGGATATCTATATCATGGTAGATAACTGCTACGGAGAATTTGTCTGTGAGGATGAGCCTACATTCTACGGGGCTGATCTTTGCGCGGGCAGTCTGATCAAAAACGCGGGCGGCGGCCTGGCTCCTACAGGCGGATATATCGCAGGTACACAGAAAGCCATTCACAGGATCTCCGCCCGGCTGACCGCTCCCGGGATCGGGCTTGAGGAAGGCAGCTATGCCGCAAGCTATCTGCCTTTCTATCAGGGACTGTTTCTGGCGCCGCATACCGTTACACAGGCATTGAAAACCGCCATTCTTTCGGCAAAGGTATTTGAGATGCTCGGCATGGAAACCGTCCCTCCCTCCGGCGGAAAGCGTGCCGACATCATTCAGGCGATCCGTCTCGGTTCTCCCGAAGCGATGATCGCTTTCTGCAGAGGGATCCAGGCCGCTTCTCCTGTGGACAGTGACGCCGCCCCCGAGCCCTGGGATATGCCGGGGTATACCGATCCTGTGATCATGGCAGCCGGTACATTCATTTCCGGTGCCTCCATCGAGATCTCGGCTGATGGGCCGATCCGTTCCCCGTATAATATCTATCTGCAGGGAGCACTCACCTATTGCCACGGCAAAACAGCGATCAAAAAAGCACTTGACGAATTATTCTCGTCAGGTGCGATCGGGCAATGATCTTCACCGCGCGATATCCGCGCGGTTTTTTTATATTCCCGTAAAAGGCTTCCTTTTTTCAGCAAAAGCACGGCTAAAGCATATGCCGGCGCTCAACAGAAAAAGACACTGCTGAAGAACAGCTCTGTCTTTTTCTGAAAGCGATATCATATCCCGGCTACCGCGTTTGACAGTTCTCCGAGGTGCTGCTGGATCCGGTTGCGTACATCCAGCGTGGATTTCTGACTTTGCCTGCTCACGCTGTCTATTTCCTTGATATCATCCCACAGCAGTGAAAGAGCGTTTGTCACCTCATCCGGCCGGTCATTCTGCTGGCCGCCGAAATATACGACCGTCATTTCATCCACGGCGATTACATAGCCCTTGATGTTGCCTACCTGAGAAGCGGTAACACTGGTCACAGAAGCGGATATCTCGTTCACACTGCTCTGTGCCTGCTGAACACAGTACACGATCCTTTCTTTCAGCGCGGCACTTTTTCCTGATTGCTTCGGTGCGATCACGAGGCCGTAAACCGCGATGAAAACGCACGCAAGCGCGAGCAGCAGGGATAAAAGGATAAAAAATCTCTTGATCTTGGTATCTTTTTGCCTGATTTCCGCTTCGTCGATATATTTGTACATGTTTGTTCCTTTCCGGTAGTTTATGTTTATCAGGATCCACGCGATCAGGTATTTTCAAAGAACGGCGTACCGTTTTTACGCCTCAGCACGGTATCCGCGTCAAAGCACAGTTCCTCCGGATCATACCCGGAATAGCGCCTGATTTCATCCATCCTTACGCTTTCAGAGAAGGAAAGCAGCGTAAACGCAACACCGTGTTTTCTCGCTCTGCCCGTTCTGCCGATACGGTGGACATAGTATTCATTCTCGTTCGGCAGGTCATAATTGATAACGGCTTCCACATCATCCACATCGATCCCGCGCGCGGCGACATCCGTACATACCAGAATACGGAATTTTCCGCGTTTGTACCCGTTCATAACCGTGTTACGCTTCGTTTGCGGGATATCTCCGTGCAGTGCCTCCGCGTCATAGCCTTCTCTGATCAGCTTATCCGAAAGGCGCTTTGCCATTTCCTTGGTGTTTGTAAAGATCATGATCCGCTGATATTCATCCGAATCGATCAGATAAAGCAGTCTTTCATATTTGGTATCTCTTTCAGAGGAAATGTAATACTGTCTGATATCCGGTTTGTTTTCGTCCTTCGCAGCGATCGTGATCTGTACAGGATCGCGCTGGTACTTCCACGAGATCGTCAGCACATCCTGATTGCTTGTCGCGGAATACATCACAAATTGCCTGTTGTTCGGAACGGCATTGATGATTTTTGTCACATCCCTGATGAAGCCCATCTTCAGCATCTCATCCGCTTCATCGATCACCAGCGTATGCACATTGGATATGACCGCGGTACGTCTCTCCATATGATCCAGCATACGTCCCGGTGTGGCAACGACGATCTGCGGCTTTTTTGAAAGCTGTGCCAGCTGCGTTTTGATAGGCTGCCCGCCGTACAGCACAGCGATCCTGATCTGCGGAATATAGTATGCCAGCTTGCGCAGCTCCTCCGCAATCTGGCATGCCAGTTCTCTTGTCGGCGCAAGCACCAGTTCCTGTATTCCCCGGTCTTCAAGGCTGATGTATTCCAGCATCGGGATGCCGAAAGCCAGAGTCTTGCCTGTGCCGGTGGGCGCGATGCCGATGATATCCGATCCCTTCATCATGGGCGGAATGGTCTCTTCCTGTATCGGTGTGGGCTTATCAAAGCCCATTCTGGCAATTGCCTTCAGGAGCTCGTCTGACAGATCAAGATCCCTGAATGAATGTTGTGTTTCCATAATACTCCCTGAAAGAATGAAAATCGCCGCCGCGTCTTGCGGCGGCTTTTCTATCATAGCATATTTATCAGGATAATTCAAATGCTCCTGTATAAAGCTGATAATATTTACCGTTCTGGGCGATCAGAGATTCATGATTGCCGCGTTCGATGATAACACCGTGCTCCAATACCATGATAGCCTGGCTGTTTCGCACCGTGGAAAGCCTGTGGGCAATCACGAACACCGTTCTTCCCTGCATCAGCCTGTCCATACCCTTTTCTATCAGCGCCTCTGTACGGGTATCGATGGATGATGTGGCTTCGTCCAGGATCAGCACGGGAGGATCGGCAACAGCCGCGCGCGCGATCGCGAGAAGCTGTCTCTGCCCCTGGCTCAGATTCGCGCCGTCGCCTGTGATCATCGTATCATATCCCTGAGGCAGGTGACTGATAAAGAAATCGGCGTTCGCGATCTTTGCGGCGTTTCTTACTTCTTCATCAGTGGCATCAAGGCGCCCGTAGCGGATATTATCCGCTACCGTACCGGTAAACAGATGCGTGTCCTGAAGCACCATACCGAGCGACCTGCGCAGATCATCCTTTTTGATCTTTGTGATATTGATGCCATCGTAGCGGATCTTACCTTCCTGGATATCATAGAAGCGGTTTATCAGGTTGGTGATGGTCGTTTTTCCGGCGCCTGTGGATCCGACAAACGCGATCTTCTCACCCGGATGAGCATACAGGGATACATCATGCAGCACCGTCTTCTCCGGCACATAACCGAAGGTCACATTCTCAAATACCACATCTCCCTTCAGCTCCGTATAGGTCACGCTTCCGTCCGCGTTATGGGGATGCTTCCAGGCCCAAAGCCCTGTGTGCTTATCGCTTTCGGTAATATTGCCGTTTTCATCCTTGACGGCGTTTACAAGCGTTACATACCCTTCATCCACTTCCTTTTCTTCATCCAGCAGAGCGAAGATCCTCTCCGCGCCGGCAAGAGCCAGCATCACCACATTCAACTGCTGGGCAAGGGTGGAGATAGGACGGGAGAACTGATTGACAAAAATCAGGAAGGTGATCAGCGCGGCAGTCGTATAGCCACCTACACCGTTTACGACCAGCACAGCGCCCACCAGCGCGGTGATCACATAGTAGCAGTGCGTAAGATTGTTGGAGATGGGGCCGAGGATGCTTGCAAAGGTATTTGCTCGGGTACCCGCAACGCGTACATCCTCATTGCAGCGGTCAAAGTCCTCCATGGCCTTCTCTTCATGGCAGAACACCTGAACCACTCTCTGCCCCTCAATGGTCTCTTCGATGTATCCGTTCAGCTTTCCGATACTCTTCTGCTGCGCCACAAAGTACTTTCCGCTCTTCATGCCGATCTTCTTGGTCACGATCATCATCAGCGGGATCATGATCAGAACGAGCAGTGTCAGCCAGATGCTGTTCTTCACCATGAAAATGAATGTGAAAATGATCGTTGCCGTGCAGGAAAATACCTGCGGAAGCGTTTGCGACATAAACTCACGCAGCGTATCGGTATCATTGGTGTAATGACTCATGATATCGCCGTGCGTACGGGAATCAAAGTAACGAATGGGCAGGTCTTCCATGTGTACAAACATGCTTTTGCGGATATTGTTCAGCACCGCGGTAGACACGCGCATCATGATCTGGTTGTTGGCAAATGACGCAGCCGCGCCGAACAGATATACAACAGCCAGCTTGACAAGGAACATGGCCATTTCCGTGAAGGAACGGGCTTCGGGCGATGCGGCGGCAAGCGGCTCGATATAGTCAGATATCAATGTATCCACCTGGTTGATGCCCCACGCGGAGGCAAAAGCGGAAAAGAGTATAAACACAGCGACCAGTATCAGGCGGAATCTGTACGGTTTGAGATATCCGAGCAGCCGTCCCATGCTTGCTTTCGCGTTTTGGGGTTTCGCGTTTCCTCTCATATGTACCGGAGGCATATCAGGCCACCCCCTTTTGCTGACTGGTATATACGTCGCGGTAGATCTCACTGCGTTCAAGCAGCTCCGCATGCGTACCGAAATCGGAGATCCTGCCGTCATCCAGCACGATGATCCTGTCCGCGTCCATTACGGAGGTGATACGCTGGGCAATGATGATTACAGTGGTATCCCCCATGTTTTCACGAAGCGCGTTTCGGATCGAGGCATCCGTAGCGGTATCAACGGCGCTTGTCGCGTCATCCAGGATCATGATCTTCGGTTTCTTGAGCAGCGCTCTCGCGATGCACAGCCTCTGCTTCTGACCGCCGGACACATTCACACCGCCCTGTCCGAGATCCATTTCATAGCCCTCCGGGAAACCGCGTACGAAGCCGTCCGCGGCAGCGATCCGGCAAGCCTGAGTGATCTCCTCCTCTGTCGCGTCCTTATCGCCCCAGCGAAGGTTTTCATTGATGGAGCCGGAGAAAAGCACATTCTTCTGCAGCACCATGGATACCTGATTTCTCAGGGCTTTCGTGTCATATTCCCGCACATCCCTGCCGCCTACCAGAAGTCTGCCTTCCGTCACATCATACAGGCGCGGTATCAGGGACACCAGGGTGGTTTTTGCGGAGCCTGTCGCGCCGATCACGCCGATCGTCTCACCGGAGGCGATTTTCAGGCATATATCCTGAAGTACGGGGTTTTCCTTCTTTCCGCTGTAGGAAAAGGATACATGATCAAATTCGATCGATCCGTCCGCCACATCCGTCGCGGCCTGCTCGGGGGAAACGATCTCCGGCTCCTCCTTCAGTACCTCGTTGATACGGCCGGCGCTGGCTCTCGAAAGAACAAAGGAGATGAAAAGGAAGGAAACCATCATCAGGCTCATCAGGATCTGAGTAAGGTAAGTGATGTACTGAGAGAGAGCACCCACCTGGAAAAGCTTCGCGGGATCACCGGGCACCATATATCCCTCGATCACCTGTCTTCCGCCGAACCACATCACGGCAACGATCGCGAAGCTCATCACGATCGTCATGATGGGGCCGTTCCAAAGCACGACTTTTTCGGCACTGCGCTGTGCTTTCATCACATCATCCGCGGAATACTCAAACTTCTTCTTTTCATGCTCGGCACGCACAAAAGCCTTCACAACACGGATGCCGATCAGGTTCTCCTGCAGAGAGGAATTGAGCCCGTCATACATTTCCATCATTCTGCGGAATCTCGGATGAGCGAGCTTCATGATTACGATCAGAGAACAAAGCAGGATAAACGCCGCAACGATCAGGATCGTGGAAAGGCTAGGGTTCAGACTGTACGCCATAAATGTAGCCACAATGACCATTACCGGCGCGCGGAAAAGCATCTTGACCAGCATGATCGTGGTGTTCTGCAGCTGGTTCACATCCGTTGTCAATCTCGTAACAAGAGAAGCCGTTGAAAATTTGTCGATATTTTTGAAGGAAAACTTCTGGATCTTTTCAAAAATACCCTTTCGCATGTTCGCGGCAAACCCCATTCCGCCTACGGCGCCAAGACGGCTTCCGGCCATACCGAAGCACATAGATACCACAGCCATCGCCACCATGGTCAGACCGCAGGTGATCACGGGGCCGAGACCCGTCTGGGCCGCCTCCGGAATCGCGTGGTCGATCAGGGTGGTGATCTGCATCGGGATCAGCATTTCCATTACCACTTCACCGATCATGACAAACGGACACAGAATCAGTGCCCACTTATATTTACCGGCAAACCTGAATATCATTTTTAGCAGTTGCAAATCACTTTTCCTCCGTTTCATTGTTTTCGGGCATCCCGTATGCTTCTCTGTGCAATCTGCACACCGTCAGCCCGCGGGTGGTTTCATCCGCCAGATTATCGAACATTTTTTCACACAGCCGTTTTACGAGCGTGAGCTCATCCTCTGACAGACCGTCAAGCATCTCTCTGTCCAGACTGTCAAATGCTTCCTTGCCCACCGTCAGATGAAGCACCGCTTTCTCCGTGATGGCGATCCGGTTTCGGCGGCTGTCGTGTTCATCCGCGCTTCTTTCGATATAGCCCCTCTTTTCCAGCCTTTTGATGCTGGAGGCAGCGCTTGCAGGTGATATATCCAGCTCCTTCGCCACATCCTTCTGGTTGCAGCCGGGGTGGCTTCGGATATATTCCAGCATCTGCGGCTGACCCGGATGAAGGTCAAACGAAGACAGCTGCTTTCTGATACGGATCCTGCGCATCAGTTCCAGCCTTCTCACAGAATCGGCTACCTCGTGTATTTCCATACAGAGACCTCCTTTACACCGAACCATTATATCAAAGCATAACAGAAAATCAAGCGTTTAACAGTTAAACGGTTTACTTTATTTTCAGAGTGGAAAGAATTCTCCCTTTAAATACATCCGCGTGCCGATCCTTATGTAAAATTGCGATACTGATATTCTCAATGTCCCAGCTCTGTGTTATAATTATAAAGGAGGGCTCTTTTATGAAAGCAAGGTTTTTGATATTTCCGGCGTTGATTCTTCTTTTGGTCTGCTGCGGTGCTCAGGCAGAAAACCCCTGCCCCGGTCATGAAAAATGCGGAAAAGAGCACTGCTACTGGTGCACCCCCATGGATATTTCGAATGAGCAGGCGGTATGGGAGATGCTCTGCGCGCCCATCACAGTCATCAGGGGCAACCAGAAGGACCAGTATCTGCTGCGTTCCCGTCCCGACAAAAACAGCGAACCCGTAGCCGATGTGACCTACGCAAGCCAGGGAGTGCATGTGCTTGAAGAGCTTGACAACGGATGGACACGGGTGGAGGTACGCTCTTCCTCTTTTTCAGACAGTACGGTAAAGGCATGGAACAGCTTCGTTACCGGTTATGTTGAAACGGCTCTGCTTTATGACATTCTGCCCGATAATTCATCCTATGCCGTGGTGATAGACAAGCTTACGCAAAGATGCTATATTTTCAGGAACGGTCATCTTTTTTCCACGCTTCTGTGCTCTACAGGAAAGCCGAACGCCTCCCAGCCCTACAACGAAACGCAAAGCGGAGAATTTCTGATCGTTTCCCCGGTAGGCAATTTCAACAGCAATGAGCTTGTGTGCGATATGGGGCTCCGCTTCAATCGCGGAAATCTTCTTCATCAGGTACCGTATATTCTTTCAGAAGACGGATATCAGGATTTTTCCACCTGTGAAAGCGCGCTCGGTTCACGCGCAAGTCACGGCTGTATCCGTGTGCAGCGCAGGCTGACTCCCGAAGGCACCAACATGACATGGCTGTGGAACAACAGAAAAATGAACAGCAGGCTGGTGATCTGGGAGGATTCCGAAGGGCGCTATCTGACTCTCCCCGACAATGAAACGCCGGTTTATGTAAACTCAGCAGGCGGAAAAACCTATCATTCCGCCGCTGTCTGTGACGCGGTGGCCGAACGCTTTCTTCCGCTTAATCAGATACGGTATATCGATCTCCGTTCAGAGCAGTACGCCGCGCTCACCCCCTGCAAATATTGCGTTCCTCCGCTCGGTCCCGAAAGGACCGTCGAGCTGAACGCCTCCTGTCTTTCGCAGCCGCCCATTTATACAGACAGTCTGGACGGCGCCTATTATCACTGGGATCCTTACTGTATACTCTATGATGAAGATTGTCTTCCGCTTACCTATGCCGGCAGCGCCTCTGCATTGCATGATATACTGTCTCCCTGCCCGGAATGTGTGATAAAGGCGCAGAATCCGGAACTTTATTATAATCCGTCAGGCGGAAAATACTATCATTCAAATCAGAACTGTGCTTATGTCAACAGCCGCTACCTGCCCCTGAGCCCGTTTGAATACCGGGAGCTTGACACACCTCCCTTCAGCTCATTAAAACCATGTCCCCGCTGCAACGCACCCAAACGAGGGCTTTACCCCACCGGTAATTGACGCAAGGAGTTGAAAGCATTGAAAAAAGTAATCGGTTTCCTGCTTATCCTCATCATGATCTTTTCCGTGACTGCTTTCCCCGTTCACGCAGAAAAGGGACCCGGTCTGCCGGCGTTGTTCAGAGTGCATTATGAATCCGAGGAGAAAACCGCCAAAAACGGAAACGCGTTTATCTATAAGGAATATCTTATCACCTGTTCCGATAAGCTCAACGCGCTCCTTAAAAACACGGCAGATCTTTTTGAAAGCAACTATACGCCTTCCATGACAGACAAATGCTCGAAGCCACGCAGAAATAACCGCATGGACATCCACACTGTATGGTCCAGGACCGGCACACGCTGGCTGAGCGCGCTTGTGCTTTGCAGGTGGGCAAAAAACCGTGTACAGATGTTTTCACCCTTTTACGCCGTAACATGGGATCTTGAGAAGGACCGGAGGGTTTCGCTCACGGATATCTTCGCGTCAGACAGCGAAGCGTGGCAGATCCTGTCCGCCGGGGTCCGCACCCAGCTTGCTTCCTGCTATCCCCTGATAAAGGCGGATGACCAGCGTCTTTGCAGCATCAGCAGTATAGAAAACCTGGCTCTTACTCCCTTTACTCTGCACGCGGAAGAGCTTACGCTTCATTTTTCGGCTTCGGACCTTTACGAGGGACAGAGCGGTTTGCTGAATGTGCGCTTCTACTATACCGATCTTCGTCCCTACATGACGCAGGAAGCGCTTGAACAGACCGATAATTCCGCCTATCCCAAGGTAGCGCTCAGCTTCGACGACGGCCCCGCCTACAATGAGACTGCCGGTATTCTCAATAATCTTCGCAAGTTCGGAGCACGCGGTACGTTTTTTGTTGTAGGCAGCCGCATCGGTGAGTTTAAGGACATCCTGCACAGGACCTATGACGAAAACAACCTCGTTGAATCCCATACAAACGGTCATAACGACGCTTCCAAGCAAACCTCCGCCGAGATCGTCAGGACAGTGCAGCGTTCCCAGAAGGCGATCAGCGATGTGATCGGCCCGGAGGCAACTATGATGCGTCCGCCTTACGGAACTGCCGCGCCCTATACACGTTCCAAAGTAGGCCTGCCCGTTGTGATGTGGAACCTTGATACAAAGGACTGGACCGGAAAAACACCGTCCGCCGTTCTTTCCACTGTAAAAAACAAGGTCAAAAACGGAGACCTGATCCTGATGCATGATATCAAAACCAACACGGTCGAATCCTCCGCGAAGGTATGTGAATATCTGTACGAGCAGGGCTACATGATGGTAAGTGTTGAAGAACTGATGCGTTGCGGCGGCGTGATCATGCAAAGCGATCAAGTTTATTACCGCTGTCAGGACGGTCTGATCAACGATGATTCCTATTGACCGAAAATTCACTAAGGCAATACCGCACAAATGAGTTAGGGTGTGTCTCTAAAATGAGGAATGTG
>CALGBY010000087.1 GCA_937886445.1 uncultured Clostridia bacterium
GGATGCGGATCACATCGCGGATCTCGCTGTCGCGGCCGATCACGGGGTCCAGCTTGTTTTTCTTGGCCAGCTCCACCAGATCACTGCCGTATTTTGCCAGCGCGTCATAGGTATCCTCCGGGCTGTCTCCCGTCACACGGGCGCTGCCGCGCACCTCTCCCAACGCCTTCATGAAGCGTTCCTTTTCGATCCCGTGTCTGCGCAGGAGCGGGGAGACCGTTTCGTCCGCCGTGTCCATCAGCGCCATAAAGAGATGCTCTACACTGATGTATTCATCCTTCATGCTTTCGGCTGCCTTCATCGCGGCAGTCAGGCATTTCTGAGCCGGAGCGGAGGCGTACAGGCGCTCTCCGGAGCCGGAGGAAAAATGTACCTTGGGAAGACGGTCCAGCGCCTGCAGGCAGTCTGCGCGCAGGGCGGACGCGTGAGCGCCGCATTTTTCAAGCAGCTGGGAGATCAGCCCGTCGCTGTTTTCAAGCAGACCTGAAAGCAGATGTACCTGCTCCAGCTGCTGGTTGCCCCGTTCCAGTGCCGCGTTCTGCGCGTCACGCAGGGCTTCCTGGGCTTTCTGGGTATATTGGTTTACAGACAATTCTATCATCCTCCTTACAGGAAGGTACAGGACGGTCTCCTCTTTTTTTCGGGAGATCGTCGTAAAGTGTTGTACCGGACAGGGCTCCGGGTCACGGTCAAAAGTCTGACTAACTTTGACCTACGAATATATTGTACAGCATTCCGGCAGGATGTCAAGCTTTTTTTGTAATTTCCTTTCACGGTTTCGTCTTCCCGGCTGTCTGACGGACAAACCGCGCTCCGGCAGGAGCAAACAAAAAGGATACCGCGACGGAAGGTTCGCGGTATCCGCATTTGCAGCTTATGTATCATTCAGCCCTTTACGCCGCCGGCGGTAAGCCCCTGTACGAAAAATTTCTGGCACAGGATAAAAATGAGCACGACCGGAATGAGGGTGAGCACGGACATCGCGAACACATACCCCCACTGCGTGAACTGATGCTGGCCGAAAAAGCCGGCGATGGCGATGGGCAGGGTGCGCATATCGTTATCGTTGATCACGGTATTGGCCCAGGGATATTCCTCCCATGCGGTAAGAAAATTGAATATGCTTACGGATGCGATCGCGGGAGCGGCGAGGGGGACGGCGATCCTGTTATATACGCACAGTACATCGGCACCGTCTATCCAGGTGGCTTCCATGATCTCCTCCGGGATATTCTCCATAAAGCCCTTGATCATGAATGTGGAAAAGGGGATCACCCAGGCAACATAGAAGGGGATCAGCCCCCACAGCCTGCCGGTGAGATGCAGCTTTGTAGCCAGTTCAAACTGGGGCACGATCATCGTGGTGCCGGGAATGATCATTGTGAGGATGATCAGGCCGAAGATTAGCTTATGCAGCCTGTTTTTGAATTTGCCGATCACGAAAGCCATTGCCGAGGAAACAAAGGCCGCGAGAACGACCGTGGAAAGCGATACGATGACGGAATTGAGAAAATTGAGGTAGAACTTGCTCTGGTTGAGGATATAGACATAGTTTTCCGTTGTGAGTGCCTCCGGCTTCGGGAAGAAACGCGGCGGATACTCATACAGCGCGCCGTTCGGGCGCAGGGAAGTGGAGATCATGTAGATCATGGGCAGGGTAAAAATGACGCTGCCCAGCAGCAGAAGAAAATAGCGAAGAAGCTTGCCGCGTACCGTATACTTCATTTTCCTGCCTCCTTACCGGTCTTTATCGCGCATGGCGCGGAACTGCAGGATGGCCAGCAGCCCCAGCGTGAGCGCCATGACAAAGCTGAGCGCCGCCGCGTAGCCGAATTTGCCCGTGGAGAATGCCTTGTAGTACATATAGGTGAGCAGGGTATCCGTCTGGTGAGCGGGCTTTCCGCCTGTGATCATCTTGACCGAGGTGAAAACATTGAAACCGCCGATCGTGAGCTCGATCAGTGCAAAGAGGATGGTGCCTCTGATGCCGGGCAGCGTGACATGGATCAGCTTTTTCCATGCTCCGCAGCCGTCCATATCCGCCGCCTCGTACAATTCGCGCGGTACCTGCTGCAGCGCGGCGAGGAAGATGACCATGTTCCAGCCGATGCCCTTCCAGATTCCCAGGATCATGGCTACGGTCATGCCGCCCCATCGGCTGTCCAGCCAGCGCACATTGGAGGTGGTGATGCCCAGCGTTTTCCACAGGAAGTAGTTGAGCAGGCCTTCCGTATTGAATACATAGCGGAATACCAGCGAGGCGATCACCCAGCTGGTGACCACCGGCAGGTAATTGATGACGCGGAAGGTGACGGAAAAACGTTTGATACCGTTGAGCAGGATGGCGGTGAACAGCCCCAGGATCATCTGCCCGGGTACGGTGACCAGGGTGTATACGATGCTGTTGACGAATACCGTCCAAAAGGTCTCATCGCCGAAAACGGCCCTGTAGTTATCAAGGCCTGCAAAGGGCTGCTCCAGCATGGATGAAAAGCTGATATCGCACAGGCTCATCCAGAACAGGCGCACAATGGGATACACGGTAAACAGGCCGAACACGGCCAGACCCGGCAGCAGCAGAAGAGCAAGCTGGGCCTTTATACCGCGGGATCTGGTGATCATACGTTTTTCCTCCCGAAAAAGCGCGGGGCGGCGGTCCCGAAGGAGCGCCGTCCCGCGAGTGAGTTACTTGAGCAGTGCGTCCCATTCCGCGGCCAGCTGATCCATCGCTTCCTGAGCGGTGAGCTCGCCTTCCACGACCTTGGTCATGGCTACGGTGAGGGAGTTGTCCATTTCGGTCCAGGCGGCAACGGTAGGACGGGCCTTGGCGGTCTGGATCGCGGCGATGAAGGGCGCGTAATCGGCGTTCTTCACGGTGTCGCTTTCAAGCGCGGCCTTGTTGACGGGGATCTGTCCGCACTTGGCCATTTCAGTCTCGGCAAATTCGCCGGTCATGAACTGCATGAATTTCCAGGCGGCTTCCCTGTTGGCGGTGTTGAACATCGCGATGTCCTCGCCGCCCAGTACGGAGATGCTTCCGCCCTCGCCGGCGGGCATCATGGCAGTACCGTAGGCTACATCGGGATAGGCACCGGCGAGCTCAGCGCTCTTCCAGGGGCCTTCCAGCATCATGGCATAGCGGCCGGTGCCGAAACCGTCGGTCATGGGGATATCGCCGGAGTTGAAGCCGGTGATCGCGCCTTCTTTGACGAGAGCGGCAAAGGTTTCAACGGCCTTCACGGTGGCGGGGCTGTTGATGTAGCCGGTGGCAACGGTCTGGGCTTCATCGGTGAGAGAACCGCCGAAGGTCCAGATGAAGGGGCAGATGTTCCAGCCGGCCAGAGCGGGCTCGTTCCAGCCCCACACCTGCTGGCCGTTGGCGTTTTCGCCGCTCAGCTTGCGAACGGCTTCGATCCAATCCTCCACAGTGGCGGGAACGGCAACGCCGGCGGCTTCCAGCATGGCGGTGTTATAGAATACGATCTTGCTGTTGGTGTTCAGCGCCAGCGCGTAATTGTGGCCGCCGATCACGGTGGTGGACATGGCGCTGTCCAGCAGCTTGCCGCTTACCTCGGCAAAATCGGCCATCTCGGTGTCAAGCGCCACCAGGATGCCCATCTCTTCAAATTCGGGCAGCCAGGCGATGTCGCAGCGGGCTACATCGGGCAGCTGGTTGGACTGGGCGGAGATGAGCACCTTGTCATGCAGCTCGGCCCATTCGTGAGACACGGCGTTCACCTTGATGCCGGGGTTCTCCGCCTCGAAGGCGGGAATGATCACGTTCATCAATGTCTCGTTCTCAGCAGACTGCGCGGAATAGTGATGCCAGAAGTTGATGGTGACGGTCTCATCCGCTACGGCGGGGCATACGCTGATGAGCAGCATGCAGGCCATGAGCACGGAGAGGATCTTTGCGATCTTGGACATGTTTCTTTCCTCCTTAAGGATTTGTTATGATCTTAACGGAGAGGGGCGGAACGTCGACAGATCCCGCCGTCCCCGCGAAGTCCGTTGTGTGGGAGCGGCTGTCGCTGTTGAATACAGCCAGCACCCGGTCGTTTTCATATACGCGTTCAAAGGCAAACATATGCTCATTGTCATTTGCTTCCAGTATCCGGAAGGAGCCGGTGCGTACCGCGATATGCGCTTTGCGTATCCCGGTCAGCTGCTTTATGTATTCCGTCAGCCCGGTATCCGGGGTATCCCAGTTCATGCCGCCGCGGCAGCCGGGGTCATTATCGCCGGTCATTCCGGCCTCATCTCCGTAATATACGGAGGGGGCGCCGATAAACATCATCTGGAAAGCGGCCGCCATGCGCAGCTTTTCCTTACTTTCGCCGCACAGGGTAAGAAAACGGGGGGTATCATGGCTGCCGAGCAGGTTGAACATCGCGTGATTCACCGCGTCCGGGTAACGCATCAGCATGTTGTACAGGCGGCAGGCAAGGCCGGTCTCGTTCAGCGTTCCGGCTGCGAAATAGGCGGTCATGCAATCACGGAAAAGGTAATTCATCGCGGTGTCCGTGCCGCCGGGAGCGGTCAGCAGGGAAGCGTCTCCCCAGGTTTCTCCCAGAAGGAGCGCCTGCGGGAATTCCTTTTTTACCTCTTCGGCCCAGTAGGAAAGCGCGTGCCGGTCCAATTCATCTGCCACATCCAGCCGCCAGCCGTCTATGCCGGCCGTGCGCAGCCAGTAAAGCAGCACTTCCTTCACATACGCCCTTACCCCCGGGCAGGAGCCGTTGAGGCGCGGCATATAGGGGTAATCGCCCACGCATTCATAGCAATCCGCGCTGATGGCGCGCTTTTCGCCGAGCGGGTAGAACCAATCCGCGAAGGCGCTTTTATCGCCTTTTTCCAGCCAGTCCGCAAAGGGGGCAAAATGAATGCCTGTGTGGTTGAAAACACCGTCCAGGATCACACGCAGGCCCGCTTTATGCGCCGCGGATACCAGCGCGTTCAGTTCCTCCTTGGTGCCGAACATGGGGTCCACCTCAAAGTAATCCGTTGTGGCGTACTTGTGATTGAAATCGCCCCTGAAGATGGGGTTCAGGTAAATACAGTCCGCTCCCAGTTCCTTGATGTAGGGCAGCTTTTCGTGTATGCCCTTCAGTGTGCCTCCCAGATAGTTATCACGGGTGGGCGCGGCGTTCCACGCGTCCAGCCTTTCGGTGCCGTCCAGCGTGGTCTCCCGGTGCGTGTCCTTCCGGAAACGCTCGGGAAAGATCTGGTAATATACCGCGCCCGCGGCCCAATCCGGCACACGGAGCAGATCTGTGGGGTTGATCTGAAGCACTTCAAAACAGCCGCCGTCCGGCAGGGAGGACAGGTACGGGCTGTCCGCGGCACGGTTTACCGAAAACAGATCCTCATCTGTATCCGTTTCCGAAAGCCCCCGGGCGTCCAGCCGGAAGCAGCGCCCCTGCCGGTCCCGGATGAAAAAGCAGTATTTGATGTAGTGCGCCGTTTCGGGAAAGCAGATCTGCGTATGCCACTGGGAAAGCTCCGCGTCGGAATAGCGCACGCTCATATCGGCAAGATACCGGATCTCCGGCGTGCTGCGCTTCCACCACAGCATGCGGCAGAGGCTCAGGTCCTCCTTCGCGGCTTCCAGAAGGAATATCGCGCGGTCACGTGCAAGCGGTTGCACAAAGGGGTAAAAAGAACGGTGCCTTATGGCGGTCCGGATCATTTGATTTACTTCCTTTCGGTGCTTTTTCGGGTATTTATGTAGAGCTTCTTTCGATCAGCGCGGTGGAAAGCATGATCTGCTGGCTGCCGGCGCTGCCGCTGATGCGGCTGAAAAGCAGCTCCGCGCTCTGGCGGCCGAGCATGGCCGTATCGATATCCACACAGGTGAGAGGCGGATCGGTAAATTCCGCCAGAGGGTAGTTATCAAAGGCGACGGTCCTGATCTGACCGGGAACGGAAAGCCCCAGCCTCGCGCAGGCGCGCAGCAGACCGAACGCGGACATATTGTCGTTGCAGATGAAGCCATCCGGCCGCTCCTTTTCGGAAAGCACCGAAAACGCGGTTTTTTCGGCGTCCTCGGGGGTGCCGTCGGTGGCATAGACGGGAGCGTTTTCTCCAAGCGTTTTTTTCGCGCCGTTCACGCGGCGCTTGGTGAAGCCGTGGCGTTTATCCCCGCCGAGATAGGCGATCCTTTTGCAGCCCCGCTGCAGCAGATGCTCGGCCGCAAGAGCGGCGCCCTGTTCGTTGTTGTTATCCACCCAGCATGTGGAGGCAGCCAACTGGTCCGGCATGCCCAGTACCACATAGGGAAAATCACCGATCAGGGAGAGAAGCGCGGGCTTTACCGTGGAGGGCGGCAGGATGAGCCCGTCCACCTTGTGCTCCTTTACCAGGCTTTCCACCGTGGCTCCGCGGGATCTCGCGCCGTTCGCGATGATCACATGATAGCCGCGGCTCTGGGCCGTCTGCTCGATGGCAAAAAGGCTGCGGCTGAAAAATACATTGCTGAAGGCGTCCGCGTCCTGCGCGTCCACCACCACGCCGATGGCGCCGCTCAGGCCGCTGGCAAGGCTGCGCGCGAGAGAATTGGGATGATAATCCAGTGCAGCCATCGCGGCATGCACCTTTTCCTTTGTTTCGGGGGAGATCGCGGCCTTGCCGCTGATCACGCGGGAAACGGTGGAAGGATTGACTCCCGCCAGCTTTGCCACATCGTGAATGGTGACAGCCATCATTTGTCCCCCTCTCAAGACTATATGCAACCGATTGCACATAAAGTATATATCCGTTCTCATACGGTGTCAAGCGGAAAATACGAAAATATCAAAAATTCCCGTGCAGCCGGTGTGCACCGGCTGCACGGGAAGGAGAGCGGATTACCGGATGAGAGGACCTGCCACCGGATGCTCCGGGCGCTTTCTGCCCCGGTAGTCGGTGTCGAAAATGATATCCTCACCGTCCGGTGTTTCAAAGCGCTGCTCGGGCTCAAAGGCCATCCCCAGCGTATCCGAGGAGATCATTTCTCCTTCGGGCAGATATTGCAGATAATCGGTATCCAAACGGTACTCACCGTCTTTTTCGATCAGCTCCAGCTTTACCGTATGCTCCGTATCCACGGTGCCGTTCACTTCTTTGTCACAGGGCTTCGCGCCGTTGAAGAACACATTGCCGCCGGTCCAGACAGGGAGGGGCATATAGTAGCGGTCCCGGCTTTCCGCGGCGCCTTCACCGCAGTAGCCGTCAAAGCAGTGCTTCCATTCCTCCTCCGTCATATAGCCGGAATAGGGAGCGGTGCCGGCATACAGGTTATCATCCTCCCACTCGTTCTGAGCGTAATCCCGTGTGATCTCCCAAAGCCCCTCGCGGATGGGACGCTGGATGAACACATTGTTGTAGAAGCGCACATCTCCGTGCAGGATGGACATAAAGCCGGTGATGGCTATGCCGTGCGGCACATGGATGGGCGTATAGCGGGTGGAATCGTACTTCACGGTGCCGTTCTTCACGCCGCGGCCTACCGCGCACACAGAACCGCCGATCAGGTTATGCACAAAGGCGACGCCCTGTGTGGGCAGCTTGACGGCGCGTTCGGACAGGAGGATGTTGTTATCCACCAGGCAGGGTCCGTGGGCGATCTCGATGAACAGATCCTCGCCCAGGCCGAGGCCTTCCCGGTTTTCCTTTTTGAGCAGATGATCGTAGGGCATGCAGTTGTCATGGAAAAGGTTGCCCGTCACGCGGGTGCCCTGGTTTTCCCAGTCCAGCCAGATGCCTCTGGTGCAGTGGTGGAAATGGTTGCCGCGGATGGTGACATCAATGGCGGCGTGGAATTTGATGCCGCCGATCTCGGCTCCGGCCAGGTTGCGTTTGTTGTTGATATGATGGATATGGCAGTTTTCCACCGTGGAAAATACGCAGCCGAGGTTGCCCACGATGCCGGTCTGACCGCAGTCGTGGATATCGCAGCGGCGTATGATATGAGAGCCCACGGTCTCCCTGCTCCAGCCGTCCAGCTGAGCGATCAGCGCGCAGTCGCGCTGGGTCTGCGCCCCGTCCTTATATTTCATGTGGCTCCACTTGTTGTCGTTGCCCTGCTGGCGGTATTTGCCAAGAGAAATGCCGCAGCATTTGGCATGGGAGATCTCGCAGTCCTCGATCACCCAGCCCTTGGACCAGTGCGGGCCGATCATGCCGTCCTGCAGCGCGGTGGGCGGCGCCCACTGGGTGGCGGCCTTGCTGATCCTGAAGCCGGATACCGTGATGTAGTTCACATGCTCCTGCTCGGGCCAGAAGCAATGCGGGCGCACGGTGATCTCGGTGTTTTCCTTATTGGGGTTTGCGCCCTGAAAGTTTGCGTAGATTACGGTTTCATCCGTATCGGCGTTCTGGCAGGTGTACCAGGTGTGCTTTGAAAAATCCCTGTCCCAGGAGGCGTCGGAGTATTCGGGGGAGAACACCTTTTCCTGTTCCGGCTGCTCGTAAAGGGATTTTCCGTTGAGAAATACCTCGCCGGTGTGCGCCGGGATGCCCTGGTTGAGCCAGTCGCCCCATACAAGGGTGGTATAGGGGTTGTATTTACCGAAAAAGCTGTTTTTGACCGTCAGCTTCCATACATCCCCGTTTACCTGCTCCCAGGTGTCAAAGCGCTCGGCGCCGGTGATCTCCGCTTTGCCGGTCTCTTCGGCGCGGTACACGATCGGCGCGCTTTTCGTGCCTGCAAACACGGGGCTTACCTCTTCACGGTATACGCCGGGGGCTACCAGCACGGTATCGCCGGGCATGGCCGCCTTTGCGGCAGTGGATATAAAGCGGTAGGGGTTTTCCTTGCTTCCGTCCCCGTCAGAAGGCGCGGTGCAGTTTACATATCTGATCATATTTGTCCTCCGGTGGTTTATGTGTGTATTTGCCTGTATCTATTATAAACCCGTCCCGGCTTTTTTCAATCGAAAAAAACGCTTTTATAATAGAAAAAACACATTTCCGGGGCTGTGCCTGTCAGTTTGCCGGGCGGATGCTTTCAAGAAATGCCATGCCCTCTTCGGTGGCGTTTACCAAAGCCATATAGGTGGCCTTTTTTGTTACGAAAAACCAGCATTCCATGCGATCCTTCGGCCCGGTGTCCTTCATATGCAGTTTCAGCACGGCAATGCCGGGGGCAAACAGCTCCACATCATAGCTGTCAAAGTCCCCTTCCTGCAGATAGCCGTCGCTTGACAGCTCGCAGAACGCGAGGAGCGCGTCATCCGTACCTTTTTCGCCTGTGACGGCTTCAAAATCAAAGCCCATGAACTCGGCACGGATATAGGTAAAGTGATCTGTAAAGCAGTGCCAGTACATATTTGTAAAGTTACCCGTCAGCACCGGCTCCGCGGGGAAGGAAAATACAAGCGATTTCTTTTTTACCTGCTTCGGCTGCAGCCTTTTTTCTATCTTCTCCAGATCCTCCCGGGTAGCGGGGCGGAATTCTTCAAGCAGGCTGTTCAGGCGCGCGCCCCTGCTGCCGAACAGCAGCGCCGCCCTTTCGCCGTCCAAAATGGCTGTGCAGGAATAGGGCTCGTTTCTCCCGTCATTGTAGGTAAAGGCAAAACGGACGGCGGGAAAGGTATCGTCTTCCCCTGCATGGAAAAATTCCGGCTCTTCCGCCGTGAAGCTGTTTTCATAGGAAAACTCAAGGCAGATCATAGCAAAGTTGAACAGTGCTCTCATGCGTGCGTCAGGGCCTGCTCCCGCCTCCGGGTGCGCTTCCGCGTATGCGATCATATCGCCGATCTCGGCGAGGTGTACCTGCACTTCGCTGCTGTCGCCGAAGGAGATCAGCTGAAGCTTGTTTTTCCAGCCGCCGTACAGACCTGTTTCCGAAAGCACGGCGGCGTCCGTGGGCAGATCTGCGTCAAACGCTCTCATGCTGAGACCGTCCAGTGTGAAGGCGATATTTCCGTAAAGGGAACGGAAGGCGTCAAACAGTACGGTGTTTGCCTGATCCTCCGCGCGGGCGTAGAAAACGGAGAATGTGAGGGCCAGTATCGCCGCGAGGCAAAGGAGGCGCTTTATTGTTGTATTCATATGGTTCCCCTTTCTTTTTTGTCTCGGTTACTTCCGCCTGTCATTATACACAAAACGCGGTGCGCTTTTGAATCCCTCCGGTAAAAATTTACATTTGCTCAAAACAGGACTGCCGCGGAAAAACTATGCTCCCCTGCGGAAGACACTGATAGATCTTTCGCGGGGGAGCATATTCAATGGAAACAGCAGAGATCGGGAAACAGGCGGATAACAATGTGCTGAGGAAAAATCCGATCGCATCATCCTCTGACGCCGCCCGGCGGCTCCCTTTGGCCTTACAGCCTGCTGATGTACTTATTTGCCCGCTTCGCAAGGCTTCTGTCCGTAAGGAAGGCGATGAGCGCTTCCAGCGCGAGCATCAGTAAAGCGCCGAGAGGATGAATGGAAGGGGCAGACGGTTTATCGGCGCCGATCCCCAGCAGGACCGGCAGCGCCGGCAGCATGGTGCCGAGCAGCGAAAACACGAAGCAGCATATCAGCCCGATGAAAAACACGATGAGCCCGAAGCCGTTCTTTTTGCTGAGAACAGCCGCGCTTTCCCAGTTCAGATCCGGCTTTTTCAGGCCGTGTGAAACCATGATATTATCCAGAATGAACACGCACAGCGCGTCCGCGATCGCGGCAAAGGGAATCAGCAGGAGGGGATAGGTGAGCACTGTGCCTTCTTCCTCCGTTATGATACCGCTTGGAAGGATGATCTTCAGCACGATGGCGATAATCAGCGTATATACGGCGCCGGGGATCAGATTGATCACGAACGCCGCGTCGCGTTTGGCACGCACCTGCTCACTGTAGCGGATGGGGAGCTGCTTCATGATCTGTACGGAGCGGCCTTCTCTTGAAATGCTGTGCTGCGCGATGTTGGAAAAACCCACCGCGAAGAAGGCCGGGAGCAGCGCGATAAAGAACGCCGATACCGCGGAGGACAGCGTGAGCCGTGGCAGCATGCCTGTCCAGAAGGACGCGGAATCGCCTTCGCCCATCAGCATGGGCAAAAGCATCAGCAGCGGCCACAGAAAGCTCATCAGCCAGCCGTTCAGCATATAGGCGGGCTCACGCAGCACGGATCTGAGCTCCTTTTTCACAAGCGCCGTGTGCAGCCTGCTTCCGTGAGAGGATCTTTCTATGGTGTCCGCCTTCATGGCGGAGGTCTTCGCGGAGCCGTTGATCATCTGCAGCGCGCCCTTCAGATACAGCGCTTTTTCAAGCAGGCAGAAGACGCCTGCCAGCCCCAGCGTGACCAGCACGGTGTAAAGAAGGTACATAAGCCCTTCTCCGAACTGGAAGCGCGCGGCAAAGGGCGCTGCCGGGATGATCCAGGACAGCCCCTGTATGCTGCTCACAAAGCCCTTTACGCTTTCCTCCGTAACGGACAGGTTGTTCCGGCTGCTGAGTAGGTTCACGCCGATGATCAGCACCAGCGTTGCGATCACGCCGATCACTACACGGTTGTCCTTGCTGCGGATGCCCCTGAACAGTGTCATGATAAGGATCGTGACGGCACCGGATATCGCCACAGCGACCGGCGGCAGCACGAGCAGCGCGAGCAGCATGCCCGGGATGAACGCCGCGCCGGGGATGCCTGCCGCGATGATATAGCCTGCGCCCAGCGGGATCACCGTGCAGGCGGAGGCGAGCAGACGGTACAGCAGGCAGTTGAGCATACGGGCGGCAACGATCTGTGAAGAGGAGAAAGGCATGGAAAACAGCACATGCAGGTCGTCGGACATATACAGCAGGCTGATCAGCCCGGGTACGGCTGTGATGATCATGATCAGCGCCGTAACCATATAGATCAGGCTGAAAACAGTCTCCGCGAACGCCGGCTCCGGCTTATCGCTCCGCTCTGCGTCGGAGGACGGAGCGGATAACTGTTCGGATAAAATGATCTCCGTACTTTCGGCCGCGTTTTCGGCAGTTTCTCCGCCGACCGCGGAAAGTGTTTTTGCCGTGCTGTCCGCGAGGCCTGTCAGCCATCCGGCCCCTGCCATGCAGAACGCGAATATCACAGCCAGGACCGCCGCGATGATCTGCTCCGCGCGCACGGAGGAGCGGTTTTCGCCGGTGGACGAGCATTTGCGCAGCACGCGGGCCAACAGCAATGTTTTACGCATCAGCCTTTACCGCCTTCTGTTCAGCTTCGTTCTTACCCGCGTCTTCCTGGCGCACACCGGTCAGCTTCAGGAATATCTCTTCAAGGGAGGCTTCGCTGCCGTTTTGCGCCTTCAATTCGTCCAGACTGCCGGAAAACACGATCTCGCCGCGCCGGATGATCACCACCCGGTCACACAGCTTTTCCGCCACCTCCAGCACATGGGTGGAAAACAGTACGCTGTTGCCGCTTTTTACATGCTCGCGCATCATTTCCTTCAGCTCAAAGGCGCTTTGCGGGTCCAGCCCCAGCATGGGCTCATCCAGGATCAGCACGGAGGGCCTGTGGATCAGCGCGCCCATCACCATCAGCTTTTGGCGCATGCCGTGTGAATAGGAGAGGATGGTGCCGTTCAGCGCGTCCAGAATGCCGAAGCGCCTCGCGTATTCCTCAATAAAGGCCTTTCTTTCCTCAGCCGGAACACCGTATATATCTCCCATGAAATTCAGGTATTCGATGCCCTTGAGACGCAGAAAATGATCGGGCGAATCAGATACATAGCCGAACTGCTTTTTCGCTTCCAGCGGGTGCTTCGCGATATCTATGCCGTTCAGCTCCACACTGCCCGAGGTGGGGGGGAGCACGCCGGTGATCATTTTGAGATGGGTGGTCTTTCCTGCGCCGTTAGGGCCGATAAAGCCGGTGATCTTACCGTCCTCGGCCGTCCAGGTGCAGTGGTTCACAGCGGGATTTCCCGAAAAAACCTTGCAGAGATCATTGACACGGATCATGGCTTGCCTCTTTCCGGGCATCTGCGCCCGCTGAAATCGAAATCATAAAAGCGGCGGCACAGACCGCTGCTTTGAAACAGGTTCACTTCTTTTTGAGCTTGATCTGGGTAAGCACCAGATTGAGCACGAAAATCAACACGGCGGCGCCTACAAAGGCCCACTTGACCCAACCTGCCGCGCCTTCAAGGATCCATCCCTTGTCTGTCGCGTAATAGCCGATCACCATCAGGCCGCACAGCAGGAACATCAGTCCGTAAAGGCGGGCAAAGCCGTTTCTGCTTTCCTCAGTGTATTTCTCGTAATCCTTTCCGGTCAGTTTTCCGGTAAAAAGAGGGATGACACCGGTCAAAAGGATGCCGATACCGATCAGGGCGGGAAGATGATCGATAACGCCGGACAGGGCGCCGGCCATGATGCCGCCTTTATTCACGGCAGTTTCCGCCTCGGCGATCGCCCCGGGCAGCAGGATGGATAGAATGTTCATACTGTTTCTCCTTTTCATCTGCATTGATATTTGCTTCATTATACATTGCCGCGGCGGGTGCTGTCAATCTTGTTTACGGCTGTGTACAGCGTAAAACGGGAAAAACGGCAGAGTAATATGTGATTTGTATTTGATTTTGAGCATATATAGGGTATAATAACATTGGTTCCGACAGACGGAGAATACAGGAGGTGCTTTGAAATGATCAGAATATCTGCTGCTCTGCTTACCTTTCTGCTTTGCTTTACCGCGTTTTGCGGCGCGCTGGCGGAGATCCCGTCCTTTACTTTGAAAACCGATTTTGATATCCCCGATACCGAGGCCATGGCTTTTGTGAAAAGTATGGGTGTGGGCTGGAACCTGGGCAACACCTTTGACGCCAGCGACTGCGGCTGGATCAGCCGGGAACTGGAATATGAGCGGGCATGGAACGGGGCTATGACCACCTATGAGGACATTGCTGCCCTGAAGGAAGCGGGCTTCAGCACCATCCGCATTCCCATCAGCTGGCATAACCATGTGAGCGGCGATGATTTTACCATCAGCAAGGCCTGGCTGGACCGCGTACAGGAGGTGGCGGACTGGGCTATCGGGCTGGATATGCATGTGATCATCAATACGCACCACGACATGGACAAAAATTACTGCTATCCGGACAGCGAGCACTATGAGCTGAGCGAGCGCTATATCCGGTCCATCTGGAGCCAGCTGGCGGATCGGTTCAGGGATTATGACGCGCGTCTGATCTTTGAAAGCATGAATGAGCCGCGGCTCAAGGATACCGGCTTTGAATGGAATTTTTCAAAGATCCAGCCTGATTGCAAGGATGCCGCGGATTGTATCAACCGCCTGAATCAGGCCTTTGTGGATACGGTGCGCGCCTCCGGCGGCAATAACGCGGACCGCTACCTGATGGTGCCCGGATATGCTGCCGCTCCCGCCAATGTGATGAACGAGCTTTTCGTGATCCCCGAAGACACGGCCGATCACAGGATCATTATTTCCGTCCACGCCTACACGCCCTATGACTTTGCCCTGGCTGCCGGCGGAAAGACCGCCTTCAGCCCTGCCAACACCAACCAGACCGGCGAGATCGGCTCCTTTATGAATCTGCTGTTCAACCGCTATGTGAAATACGGCACGCCTGTGGTGATCGGCGAATTCGGCGCCCGGGACAAGGATAACCTGCAGGACCGCGTCAATTTTGCCGCCTATTACACGGCTTCCGCCCATGTGCGCGGCATGGCCTGCTGCTGGTGGGATAACGGTGCCTTCAGCGGCACCGGCGAGCTGTTCGGCCTGCTGAAGCGGCTTACCGCCCAGTGGGTGTATCCCGAGATCGTGGATGCCATCATGTACGGGGCGCATTACGGAGATTAAGGCAATACCGCACAATTCGTCAGCACGCTGAACGGTGTCTTTTCCAACATCTTCATCTTGCAGAAATTTCGATTTACATTCAGTAAACCTTCAATTTCTGCAAGCGAATCTGTTGAAAAATTCACTCGCCATCGTACTAACTCATTTGTGCGGTATTGCCTTAAGCGCTCAGCGCTTGCAAAAAAGGAACGGGCGTAACCGTTCCAGACTGCTGACGAACCCCATCTTCTGTTTCGAGGATGGGGTTCGTCAGCAGTTTGAGGGGGTGTTTTCACAGCCCCTTTTTGTGTGTTTGTGTTCGGAAAATAAGGATTTTCTCAGGATGATTTAAAGTACAGTTTAAATTATCCATATTTTCTGCGTGATTTGTTCTGCTTCTATGTGAAAAACGCTGTGTCCTGCCCCTCTTCACAGTATATTCGCCGGGATCAGATCATATGGCTTGATCCTCCATGGTTATTTTCATACCTGCCGTTTTGCTGCTGAACGGGCAGACAGAAGTATCTCCGGAAACGGCCGGATCCAAATGAAAACGCGTTGTACGCGAAGCAGTATACTCTGAAACAGATCGCTTCATATCTGTTTCCGGTATGGTTTATACAGAAGCATGTGTGTCTTCACGGAATATTTTGATCATCTCAGGTCGCCAGCACATAGATCACAAAGGCGGCGATGGCGGCAGCCAGCGAGAAGCACACGATCGTGAGCGTGCGCAGCGATTTTTTGCTTTTGAGATGCGCGAGGGCGGCGTCTGCCAGAACGAGCAGTTCCTCCTCCTCTTCACTCCGGTCCTCCCGGGCTTCCAGCATGGCGCGGATCTCCGTGATCACCTCCGGCTTTTCCGCCTTGATGATCTGCTGCCGAAGCTCGGGCAGGGTCGCACGCATGATCTCTTCCCTGATCGTGTTTTCCATAGCGGTATCTCCATTCTTTTGGGTTCGCGGCCGGGTGCATCCCGGCCTTTTGCTTATCCGGGCAGGCAGATTTGGATCACCCGGTCATTCGTCCTTTTCGCCGAGGGAGGTCATCTGATTTTTGCGGTGCACATAGTATACGGTGGTAAAGCCCGCCATCAGCAGATCGGCAAACAGCTGCACAAGATAGGGGAAGGAAAAATGTGTGAACATCAGGATGATCAAAAGCAGTGTCTGAACGAGATAGGTGAGCTGCACCAGCAGCGCCCCCAACCGTTTTCTGCGGATCAGCAGCAGGGCGGCGGCTCCCTCGGCAAGGCACAGAACAACGCGCAGAATACCGTCCGCCGCAAAGCTGCCTGTCACGCTCATGCCCAGCACGGCGGGCAGAGAAGAGCATACCACACCGTCCGCGGCGCTCAGCAGAATGATCCTTCCCAGCACGCTGTTTACCTCGGGGGCAATGCTGCCTCCCTTACGGGGAAGCTGTTTGCTGGTATTGCAGGTAAAGAAGGGCACCGCGACATTCTCTTTCAGATTGTCATTCAGCCTGAGCACATCGTCCGTCAGCGTTTCATAGGCGGGGTTTGCCATTTCCTGCGGGCGGGAAAAGCATTGCACGGCGGAAAGCAGATTTCCGGCGACGCTCAGCCACAGCAGAAAATAGCACAGAAACCGGTGAAACACCATGTTCCGTTTGGGCTCCTCGGGCAGCTCTCCCGCATTCGCCGGCTCCATACGCGCACCGTCCCTTCTGTCAACTGTCTTTTTGTGAGAGGATTATACCATAAGGCGGGCGGCAAAAGCAATACAGACCGGACGCGCTTTGTATTTGTTGTGGTTTTGCCGTGATTTTGTCAAAAAACAGAACTTGCGGCATTGACAAAACCCTGCGATAAAGGTATCATTTATTCGGTCAAAATTGGCCGCTTACCGAACGGAATGAAAAGAGGTATGAACAAATGTCCAAAATCGATCTGACTAAGTACGGCATCACCGGTACAACTGAAATCGTGTACAACCCCTCTTATGAACAGCTTTTCGAAGAGGAAACCAAAGCCGGTCTTGAGGGCTACGAAGTGGGCCAGCTTACCGAGCTGGATGCCATCAACGTGATGACCGGCATCTTTACCGGCCGTTCCCCCAAGGACAAGTTCATCGTTATGGATGAAAACAGCAAGGACACCGTGTGGTGGACCAGCGATGAATATAAGAATGACAACCATCCCGCTTCCGAGGAAGCCTGGGCTGCCTGCAAAAAGATCGCTCAGGAAGAGCTGAGCAACAAGCGCCTGTTTGTTGTGGATGCCTTCTGCGGCGCCAACAAGGATACCCGCATGGCCATCCGCTTCATCGTGGAAGTGGCCTGGCAGGCTCATTTCATCAAGAACATGTTCATCAACCCCACCGAGGAAGAAGCCGCGAACTTTGAGCCCGACTTTGTTGTGTACAACGCTTCCAAGGCCAAGGTGGAAAACTATAAGGAGCTGGGTCTCAACAGCGAGACTGCCGCCATGTTCAATATTACCTCCCGCGAGCAGGTCATCATCAACACCTGGTACGGCGGCGAGATGAAGAAGGGCATGTTCTCCATGATGAACTATTATCTGCCGCTCAAGGGCATCGCCAGCATGCACTGCTCCGCGAACACCGATATGAACGGTCAGAACACCGCCATCTTCTTCGGCCTTTCCGGCACCGGCAAAACCACCCTTTCCACCGATCCCAAGCGTCTTCTGATCGGCGATGACGAGCACGGCTGGGACGACGAGGGCGTGTTCAACTTTGAAGGCGGCTGCTACGCCAAGGTCATCAATCTGGATAAGGACAGCGAGCCCGATATCTACAACGCCATCCGCCGCAACGCGCTGCTGGAGAACGTGACTGTGGATGAAAACGGCAAGATCGATTTCAACGACAAGTCCGTCACCGAGAACACCCGCGTTTCCTATCCCATCAACCACATTGAGAAGATCGTACGTCCCGTGTCCGCGGCTCCCGCTGCCAAGAACGTGATCTTCCTTTCCGCCGATGCTTTCGGTGTTCTGCCTCCCGTATCCGTGCTGACTCCCGAACAGACCCAGTATTACTTCCTGAGCGGCTTCACCGCGAAGCTGGCGGGCACCGAGCGCGGCATCACCGAGCCCACCCCCACCTTCTCCGCCTGCTTCGGCCAGGCCTTCCTGGAGCTGCACCCCACCAAGTACGCCGAGGAGCTGGTCAAGAAGATGGAGAAGAGCGGCGCCAAGGCCTATCTGGTCAACACCGGCTGGAACGGCACCGGCAAGCGCATCTCCATCAAGGATACCCGCGGCATCATCGACGCCATCCTGAGCGGCGCCATCCTGAACGCCCCCACCAAGAAGATCCCCATGTTCGACT
The DNA here is from genome assembly GCA_937886445.1 of uncultured Clostridia bacterium. GTDB lineage: Bacteria > Bacillota > Clostridia > Christensenellales > Aristaeellaceae > ZC3RG03. The sequence continues at coordinate 18,076 of CALGBY010000087.1, forward strand.
TCGAGGTGCCCACCGAGCTGCCCGGTGTGGATTCCGGCATTCTGGACCCCCGCGACACCTATGCGGACGTCGCTGAGTGGGATACCAAGGCCAAGGATCTGGCTTCCCGCTTCGTCAAGAACTTCGCCAAGTATGCCACCAACGAGGCTGGCAAGGCTCTGGTGGAGGCCGGCCCCAAGGCCGAGTAATTCCCCCGTTCTCGTAAATCCTAACAGGGCGCCGCGGAGCGGCGCCCTGTTTTTAAAGCTCAGGGCAAGACCGCATAATGCGGCAAGAGCGATTTGCGTCAAAATTTTGCGTCAGAATGAGGCGCGGAAACGCAGGAATCCTTGGTGGATTTCAAGTTTTCACAACAAAGTTATGGCGGAAAACTTTAGCAAAGCGCCGCCGTTGTCTTTGTGCGGTGTTGCCTCAAAACATATAAGGATGGTTGGATATGAAGCACTATCAGATGTCGGAATCCATTCCCGTAGGCCTGCTGCTGGCCGTTTCGGGCGGGATGCTGAACGCCTACACCTATTTGAACCGGGGCCAGGTCTTTGCCACTATGGAGACGGGCAATATGATCCTGCTGGGCATCAACCTGTCCCGGGGGCACCTGGATTTGGTGCTCCATTATCTGCTGCCCGTTCTGGCCTTTGCCGCCGGCATCCTGGTCACGGAGCTGATCCGCCGCCGTCTGGGGCCCAGCGCCAGCCGCCTCCACTGGAGACAGCCCCTCCTGCTGACGGAGTGCCTGGTGCTGGTACTGGTCTCCCTGCTTCCATTAGGAACGCTGGACCCCCTGGCCAACGCCCTCATCTCCTTTATCGCCGCCATCCAGGTCGAGTCCTTCCGCTCCATCCACGGCAACGCCTGCGCCACCACCATGTGCACCGGAAACCTGCGCAGCGGCACGGAGCATCTGTTCCGGGCGCTGGCCGGCCCCGAACACAGCCAGTCGGGCCGGAAGTCCCTGTTCTACTATGGGCTGATCGGCTGCTTTATCACCGGGGTGGTCCTCAGCAGCCTCCTCTCCCCCAGGTTCGGCGGCCGCACCGTCCTGGCCGCCTGCCTGCCCATGCTGGCCGCCTTCGGGCTGATGTTCCGGGAACCCGATCCTGCATAAAAAAGCGCGGACTTCCGATTTTCGGAAATCCGCGCTTTTATCGGATCAGAACCAGGTAATCCGGCCTCGCTCGTCGAGCTGGCGGGGGATGACCCTCATCCGCTGGAGGATGGGCAGCAGCGCCTGATAGACGACGTACATGAGGATGGCCTTGGGAATGATGGTGATCATGTTCTTCGTAATGCTGGGCACAAACCAGCCCCAGTAGGTGCCTCCCCGAATCATCAAATTCCACACAGAGCCCATAAAGGCGTTGACAAACACATTGACCAGCACATTGGCCAAGGTCAGGCGCAGGACGGTGACGCGGCGCCGGTAGAAGCACAGGGCGTAGACCAAGGCTCCCGCCATGGTGGAGATGGTGTAGCCGAAGAAAAACTCTCCGGAAGGCTGGAGGATAAAGCCCAGAATGTCCTCGGCAAAGCCGAAGGCCACACTGACTACAGGGCCGCAGACCATGCCGCACAGGGCACGGGCCAGGAACCCGAAGGACAGCTTGGTGGTGCCCATGGGGATACTGGGGATCAGAGACAGGGCCCGGGCCATGGCGATCATCAGGGCGGCGAACACGAGCATCCGCACGCTGCGCATACTCCGCAGGGACTCTCTCCAATAGCTGCCGGAAAAGGGCGTGGCATAGAGTCGGGAAGAGGTTTCTGACAGAAACATATTCAATTTCTCCTTTGACTTTCAAATGGTCCGTTTGCCGCAAAGGAGAACCCTCTGACGACAGCGGAAGCGAGACACCACCGCAAGCGCCCGGGTTTTTCCGGCGCTTTTCGTTCAGCGGCAACTTCCCATCCGCTGACACTTGACGCGATGCCCCTATTCTGTACGCGACGATGTTTGAACTGTTTGCACTTCCCGCCGGCCTCCCGCCGGCGCGCCCACGCTCCTCTCTGCCTTTATGATGCCTACATTATAATCATGAATCGCGAAAAAAGCAAGCAAAAAATCGCTTTTCTTTGCGCCGGTCAACACACCGCGCCAAACCGTATGGGACATAAGACAAATCATATTCTTTTGTAAAGAGGCGCCTCGCTGCTTGAAATGTCGAATCCTGTCAGACTTTCGGTTGCATTTTCCAAATCTCCGTGATACAGTAAAGGTCATAGAACATGGATTGGAACGGATTGCCCTCTGTTCTGGACCGCGATCCGGAAAGGATGCGTTGTTATGGAATTATCTTTCACTCCTGCCGAGGTGGCGGAGCGCTACGCCAAAGCCGGGGCCGCCAAAGCAAAACGTTCCGCTTCTCAGCTCATTGTCCTCGGTATTCTGGCCGGAATGCTCATCGCTCTGGGCAGCGCCGCCACCAACACCGCCTCTTACGGCATTCAGGACACGTGGACGGCCCGCACCATCTGCGGCCTGCTCTTCCCCTTCGGCCTGGGCATGGTGGTAGTCATGGGCGCGGAGCTGTTTACCGGCAACTGTCTCATCACCACCTCCCTGCTGGACAAGCGCTGCACCCTGACCGAGATGCTGCGCAGCTGGGTCATCGTCTATCTGTCCAACTTCGCGGGCGCCCTTCTGGTGGCCGCGGGCTGCGCTTATTTCGGCCAGCTGAACTACTCGGGCGGCGCTCTGGCCCTCTTCACTATGAAGCTGGCCGCCGCCAAATGCGCCATCCCCTTCCAGAATGGGGTGGCGCTGGGCTTTCTGTGCAACCTGCTGGTCTGCCTAGGCGTGCTGATGACCATGTCCGCCAAAGACACCACCGGCAAGATTCTGGGCGCCTTCCTGCCGGTCTGCTATTTTGTCCTCTGCGGCTTTGAGCACTGTGTGGCCAACATGTACTACATCTCCGCCGGCCTCATGGCCAAGTCCGTCCCCGCCTATGCCCAGCTGGCGGCCGAGGCCGGTTTGGATTTGTCCGGTCTCACGCTGTCCGGCTTCTTGCTCGGCAACCTGCTCCCCGTCACCCTGGGCAACATCCTGGGCGGCGGCGCCTTGGGCTGGCTCGTGTGGTTCTGCCATTTGAAAAAGCGCTGATTCTCTTTCAGGATCGTCCCCACGGGGCGGTCCTGAGCGTGTCGAAAAAGCCCTCCTGCAAGGAGTTCCGCCGCCCGCAGGCGGCGGAATAAAATGCGATCCCGTCATTTCCGGCGGCGTGTACGTTGGAAATGACACCTCTCACGAAATTTTTGCCGACAATTCCGCAAGAAATCGAGGCGGAAATTTCGTGCAGCCCTTCTCGAAAAAGTGGCGGAGCCACTTTTTCGACAGTCTGAGGACCGTCCCCATGGGGGCGGCCCTTCTTTTTCTAAAAATGGTTTTCTTGACTTTTCCGCTCCCCTGGGCTACACTTTTTACAATGACCAAATGGGAGGGATTTTGTGAAACTGCTGCAAACACAGACCCAGCGTCTGAACCAGCAACAACTGCAAAGTGTAGAATTGCTGCAGCTGAGCTCGCTGGATCTGGACGCCTACGTCCAGGAACTGGCACTGGACAACCCGCTGGTGGAGCCGGAGGAGCCCACCCCGGCTACGGAATCCCGCCCGGATGATGAACTGCTCCGGAAACTGCGCTGGCTGGAGGACAACGACCGGCAGAACCGCTTTTACCAGCACATGAGCGGTGACGAGCTGGCCTCCCTGGCCCAGGTTGGCACGGACGGCGGTCTGGAGGAATCCCTCTTCCGTTTTCTGTCCCGGCAGATCCACCAGCTGGATCTGGACGAGGACACCGCCCAGACTGTCCGCTATCTGGCCGCCTGTCTGGATGACGACGGCTATTTCCGCATCTCCCTGAAAGACTTGTCGGAAAACTGCGGTGTTCCCGTTTCCAGGCTGGAGCATTGTCTGGCCATCCTGCGTTCCCTGGAGCCCGCGGGCGTGGGGGCCGCCGACCTGTCCCAGTGCCTGACTCTCCAGCTGAAACGGCTCCGGAAGACCGGCCCCGTCCTGGAGATCGTCCAAAATCACCTGGAACTACTGGCCAAGCGCCACTACCGAGCCATTGCCTCCAAGTTAGGCGCCTCCCTGGACGATGTCTTGGAGGCCGAACAGCTCATCCATGAGCTGGAACCCCGGCCCGGCGCCGTCTTTCAGAAGCCTGAACAGGTGCAGTACATCCTCCCCGACGTCTTTGTCGAGGAAATTGACGGGCGCTTCGTGGCCCGTACCCGCCGGGGTGAGCGCCCCTTGTTCCGCATCAACGGCTACTACCGTGACCTGCTCTCCCAGTCCGACGACCGGGAGGTCCGGGAATACCTCACCGGCAAGCTGCACCAGGCTGAAAATGTCCTGTGGGCCATCGGCCAGCGGGAGAGCACGCTCCTGCGGTGCGCACAGGTCATTGCCGACCGGCAGAGCGGATTTTTCCGCCAGGGCCCCCAAGCCCTTCTGCCCCTGCGTCTGGCGGATGTGGCCCAGGAATTGGACGTCCATGAGTCCACCGTCAGCCGGACCATCCGGGAAAAATATCTCCAGTGCCGCCTGGGGGTATACCCCATGCATTATTTCTTCTCCCGCGCCGCCACCACCGAGGACCACCGTCAGAAAATGGGCGGCACCGCTGCCAGAGCCCTTCTGCGCCAGCTCATTGACCGCGAAAACAAAGCCGCACCCCTGTCCGACCAGAAACTATGTGAACAGATGGCTGCCGCCAACTGCCCTATTTCCCGCCGTACCGTTGCCAAATACCGGGACGAAATGAATATTTCCCCCGCCTCAGGAAGAAAACAATATGTCAAAAAGGACTGCTGAACACCGGCAGTCCTTTTCATTTTCTCATCTTTTCGCTTTGTTCCCCATAAATTTCTTGTGCTTTCTCCATTTTTCTGCACAAATAAAAAAGTGCGGGAATTATCAAAAAAAGTCTTGCTTTTTCTTTCGTGCCATGCTATCATATTAAAGCTGTCTGGTGTATGGCACCGGCAATGATTTCCGGGTGTGGCGAAGTTTGGTATCGCGCTTGAATGGGGTTCAAGAGGCCGCTGGTTCGAATCCAGTCACTCGGACCAAAACAATAGGTCAAAATAGATACAGGGCTTAAAAACCCAGTGTTTATGCGGCCTGACGAGGGTTTTGAATGAAAAATTCAAAGCCCTCGTTTTCTATAGATGCCCCGCTTTTTTACGAAAAGGCGGGGTGTTTCTGTTTTCTGGCCGAAAGGCTCCAAAGACCATTGAATCAAGCGACTCCCCTGCGGGGCGATATGGAAGCGGCTGTGTTCTTCGTTTTACGAACCGTGATCGCAAGCTCCATACAGCCCCAAACAGGCCTTTCCTGCCCTTTCCGCTGCCCCCGTAGCTTCTCTCTGGCGCTCTTGTCTCCACTGTTTCCGTTCGTTCCTTTCCCCGTATGGGTCAGGGTGTGGGTCAGCGAAACCGCCGGGACAACAAAAGTGCATGTCAGGATTTGCGGGACAGTAAACAAAGAAAAGCTTCCCACAAACCTTATGCGGTTTCGGGGGAAGCTCTGTGCAATAGAGCAGCCGCGGGCATCTTTGTTCTGTTAACTCACTTCGCCGGTGCCGGCATTATTTTTTCTCTACCGGAATCCAGACTTCGCAGTAGTACTCCTGATCCTGCGCGCCCTGTTCAAACTTGCTGGCGTCGCTGTACATCTCCACGTTCATGCCAGCGGCAATCTTGTAGTCGGGGTTCGTGGGTAGCCACTGGGAGAAAATTTGCTGGTTCAGCCCCTACAATGCCTGGGGCATCCGCCCGGTACAGGGAAACACCGCCCAGGTGTGGGACGGGATGGTCCGGGTGGTGAAGCCGTCGGGGATCTCCCGGGCGGGGTCGTAGTTGTCGGCGATGAGATATTCAAACTCGTTGCCGCCCATGCTCTCGTCCAGGTTGATGCCGTACATGCCGCACACCACCTCGCCGCCGCCCGCGGCGAAATGCTCGGCCCAGAACCGGGGCACCGCCACCGCGCCGTCCTCATACTTGAATGTCTTCGCCCGGCAGAGCACGGTGAACGCCTCTTTTTTCATGATCCTGCAATCCATGTTTTGACCACCTTCCAATGTCACTTTGATTCGAAGCGGAGCAAAGGAACGAACCGCGCCTTTGCTTTTTCTCAGTGCGGCGGGTGTGAGCCCATGAAAGCGGGCAAAGGCTTTGGTGAAGCTGTCCGGCGAATCGTAGCCGAACTCCAGCGCGATGTCGATGATTTTCCGGTCCGTCGTGAGGACCTCCAGCCCGGCGGCGGATAGCCGGCGCTGGCGGATGTAGTCGCCCACCGTCATGCCGCACAACATGGCAAAGCCCTTTTGAAAGTAATAGGGAGACAATGCCGCCTGCTGCGCGATGTCCCGGATGGTCAGTTCCTCCCGGAGATGCTGCTCGATATACTGGATTGCCTGATGAATGCCTGCTACCCAATTCATTGGTCACACCATCCTTCTGGATTCAGCATACCGGAAAACAGCCGTCTCTGCCCGATTTTTCGTGCTCATATTTGTCTGGTGGCCGGGCGCGGGGAGCAACCTTTCAAAAATGCTTTATTCTTTTTCTGTGTCATAAAAGCTCCAACAATTGCCGCCATCAGAATAATGGTTGCCAACCTGACAAGCCACTCCGCAGTGTATATCCCAAAGGAAATCCACTCGCCGTCTTATTCCCACGCTTTCAGAATCGTGGTAAGATAAAAGAAAACAGCTATACGGAGGGCGAAGGAATGGAGATTTTTTGCCTTTATGGAACAGACCGAAAAGAAAAAATGCTTCTTGAGCTCAACGAAGTGATAGACTTTCCCGACAGAACCAGTTACGAGGGAGGCTATGATATAATTTGCACGCTGCAGCTTGACATCGGTTGTTATCATGTAAAATGTGACAGATACTTTTCTGCAACAGGCACATTATACCGTTTTTCTGACAAACTGAAGGAATGTTATAAAAGCCTTTCCGGAAGTGCGGAATATCATCTGCTTTTGGAAGACGATCTGTCATTTACGGTATCAATGACATCAAATGGACATGCTATGGTTAAAGGAAGATTCCAGGAACGCCCGGATAAAAATACTGTGCTTGAGTTTGAAATGGAAACAGATCAGACTTGTCTGTTACCAGTTTTTCAAGGAATAGACCGTTTGAAGAATACATATGGCGGTGTGCAGGGCATTGGCCGATTTGAGGAATAAAGGTATGTTATCAAAAAAAGGGAAAAGAAAGCTTCCGTATAACGGACGACTGTTCTTTTGATATGTACGGACCGACCACACAAATATCCGGAGACTCCACATCCTATCCGAAGATAAAAAAGTGAATCTGGAATATCCTCTTTTTGATTCTGAAGTACCGGTAACACCGTCCTATGTAAAGCATCTTTTGGATAACCTTACCGGACGGTAAACAGAGAAAAGTTTTCTTTGAACCTCATGTGCTTTCAGAGGGAGTTTTGTTCGGAGGAACAGCCGCCAGTCTCTCCTCCCATGACCACTTTTCTGCGTGTGTATTTATCCAATGGCCGGGCGCTTCAGGATGAACTCCTGCACCGGGCAGCCGAACTCTTCGGTCATCCGGTCCTCGGAAAAGCCCATCCGTTTATAGAAAGCGCGGGCGGCGGTCCCGTTGGGGTCGCCCTCCCGGTAGGTGGTCACGGTGATGTCTTTGCCTTCCTGCATTTGCGTCAGCATAAAGGACACCAGCTTCTGCGCAATATGCTGTTTGCGGCAGGCCGGGTCCACCGCCAGAAAGCAGAGCATGCTGTTTTCTTTGGAGAACAACAGCCCGCCCAGGATGCGTCCCTCTTCCTCCGCACAGACTGCGGAAGAATTTTGGATAAAGTGCAGGACGGTGGCTCTGTGCTCCGCCATCGCCTCGGCGGTTTCCAGGCCGGGAAATGCGTCCCGAACCTGTTCCACCAGCGCCATCCAGGCGTCAATATCCTGTGCGTGTGCAAGTCTGATTTCCATAATTGGGTTCCTTTCTCATCAGGGTTAGAGGGGTGTTTCCTTCAGCAGCTTCCTTTGCAGATCGTCCAGATATAGCTTCTGCTGCCGCTTCAGATAGCCAAACACAAAAGGCCGCATCCACCAATGCTTAGCGATGACGGTTTCGGTGCAGGTCAGGCGGGTGCCGACCTCCGCTGCTTCGAAGATGCCCTCCCAGGAGCCGGACATGTTTCCATTCTCCATAGTGAAGGCCCAGAAACGGAGCGGCTCACAAGCCGTAACGGTAAAGTTCGTGGCATAGCCGCTTTTGGTTTGCTCCATAAAACGGGCTTCGTCCAGAACCTCCACGCTTGCAAGATCGCTGCGCCAGGCGGTATGGGCGAGGTCAGTCACCACGTTCCACACCCGCTCCACCGGGCAGGCAAAATGAACGGTCACTTTGGAAGTCGGCATAGGATCACCCCTTCTTCGATTTTTTATTCAGCTTCAGGCTGATGCCCCGGCGGTCCGCCGCCTCCTGAAGCAGTCCTGCGGCGGCAAGCGCCCGCTCTTTGATGGGCTGCCCGGTCAGCTCCGGCTGGCTGTTCAAAGCGGCCATCACAGCCCGCAAGTCCTCCAGCGGCAGCAGGTACACTGCTGTGGTGAAAATCGTTTTGCGGCGGCCATCATTGTAGCCCGCCAAAAGTGCGTTCAGGATGGTGCGCTTTTCCTCCAACTGGGCAAGGTATGCTTCCAGTCCCATCTCACAGGCGTTGGCAATAGCGAGCCCGCTCGAGTCGGTCGTCTTGACGATACTCGTCATGTTTTTAGCGTACCGTCATATCTCGACCTTTTCGGCGGGCGTGCAATCCGCGCCGAGTTGAGTCTTTACTTTCCGCCCGGAGGCGTTATATCTTAACTCGTATGCGTATCCGCCCGTGACTTTATAAATCACTTGTCGGAGGAGTTTCTTTTGCTCTTTCCCGTGAAACTCGAAATCGTGACGCTTGCGAGTGTTTTCGGAGAGTTCCTCCTCGGAAACGTCGTATTTCTCCATGAGCCGAGCGAGTAGGGCCTCTGCGTTTTCCCGCTCTCCGCCGACTCCTCGCTCCGCGAGAGCCTTAATCTTTTTCAGTAATGCCGCTTTATCCATTCTCAAAGCCTCCGTCGTTCAGTTTCGGACACCACGCCGGGATATATGGTACAAGACGCTCAATCCCGACGATAAAGCCACGGCAACGACCCGGGCCAAAGCACCGAAAACAGATTTGATTTTTAACCCACGGCTCCGTTACGACGTACTCGCCCCCTCACAAGTGCGGGTAAAGTCCGCGCCGCTCAAGTGTCAACCTCCGCCAGGAGGCCGAGCCACCAAACCGGGTTGTTTCGCTCTGCGTGAGCGCACCCGTCGCAGTTCTCCGCCGTGCAGTTCTCGCAAAACTCGCGGCAAAAGGCACTATCCCACGGGCCATGAATGACGGGGAGGCCGGAGAGAAACTCTCCTAACGCCTCCGGGCTTTTCGTGATTTTCTCGAAGTATGTCACGGTATGGTAATCTCCTCTCTTTTTAAGTGACCGTTTTCCGACGACGGCCCCGATTGCTCATATTCAGCCGAACGCGCTCCTCTGCAATTTTCGCGCTATACGTCGGGCGGTAATCCGAGTCTTTAACGTCCGGGGCTCCGCGTTGTAGTTCTCTATACACCGTTGCGAGCGTCGAGCCTACCGCCTCCGCGATTAAATGAGGCTTTGCGCCCGCCGCGTACATTCGCTCGATAGTCTTTCGGTCGTCGTGTGTTAGGAGCTTGTACCCTCTCAATTTGCCTCGCCTCCCGTCTTTTTGGATAAAAAAATAAATGCGTCGGAGCGTTTAGCTCTTTCGCATTTAATGATAAACGGCACATTAGCATATAAGAAGCATATAAGAACGAAAATTATACTTGCATTTTTGAAATAGCTGTGTTATACTAACGTAGCTGTCATGAGAAGCCATCTTTACAGTATGCGGCTGTAGCTCAGTTGGATAGAGTGACTGGCTACGAACCAGTAGGTCGGGGGTTCGAATCCCTTCAGCCGTACCACGTCGGAGTAAAGTATGCTTTGCTCCGACGTATTTTTATTCCTACGGAACAAAAGTACGTCATCCGTCCGCTCCCTTGCTCCTCTTTTCCGAATCGAAGCCCAGCGCAGCAGGTTCGATTCGGGTGGAGAAACGGAAATATCCGGAATGAAGCCGCCTGATAAACAATGATAATCCGAACTACATTCTCCAAGTTGGGGCGTGTGTCCGGATTTATCATTTCGATCGAGCGCATTATTTGAAGAGCAATGGAGGGGAATGCTCCCCTCCATTGCCTTTTTGCGCTGTTGATATATAATGTATAAGGTAAGTATACTAATGAATCCCGAAGTTTGACCGAGCATAAAAGGGGAGGATGGGACGCCTCATTATCTGGCGGCTGAGTTTGATGTTGATTAAACCGGTGGAAGGGAGAAAGATTGTACCGATGTACTTTCCAGACAATATGAACGTTCAATACTTCTTTTTCGCTACATACCCTGGCTATTTTTTGCAGGCGTTGCCGATCGCTCTAGTCGCTGGAATTATCTACGCAGTATATAAAAGAAAAAAACAGGGCGTTTCTTTGCAGGAAACGATTTTATCCTCGCTGTTTGTATGTTACATTACGGGGCTTCTATCTCTGACCTTATTTAACCTTGTCATGAGCGATATTTACTATTTTCTGTTTTATCATATGCCCAGTGGGAGCAGTTATCATTGGTTTACTTTTGAATATGATTTTATTCCCGACTTTTATTTTGACTTCAGTTCGGAAAATGCCGGTAATATCCTGATGTTTCTTCCGTTTGGGGCTCTCTACCCATTATTTCACAGGAATAGTACATGGATACATACCATCCGAATGGGAATTGGAGTTTCCGTTGGGATTGAATTATTGCAGCCGATTTTTGGCCGAAGTTTTGATATTAATGACATCATTTTAAATGGGTTTGGAGTTATTGTGTCCACAGGAGTCTTTTTCTTATTAAAAACGGTGTTCCATCAGAAGTCATAGCAGTGAATCTTTGTATGTGCGATCTGAAATCAGAAGCTTGAACACTGCATCTGTCATTCCATCACCTCGACTTGCAAAGGCCTGATGGAAACAGTATGTGTATTACATCAAAAAGGTCAATAGAAAAGAGGATTTGGAGAGGGACCTGGATTCATAACTGCCATTATTAATCGTTCCGGCAGTATATTGGCTTCGAGGGTCAGCCGCATGCCCTAGCCTGCGGTCCCAAAAGTGCTTCTCGTATTTTGTGGAGAAAAAACGCTTGCTGCGGCGCATGGCCAAGCGGTAGATCCTTTTTCTCCTCGGGCGATACCGCAACTCCCGTATCCGGACAAATTCCCATCGGCTTATCTTGTGCGAAGCTTTGTGGCCAGCTTTACAAACTCATACCACAACACCGACGCAGCGGCAAGGCCAATCGCTGTAAATAACTGCGCGCCGGTGAGCGGGGCGAGCTTCAGATAGAGGGAAACCGGCGTGTACAGAATCACGGCCAGCAGCGTCAGCGTACCCAGATTGACTGCCCACATGACCGGGTCTTTGCTGAGCCGCCTCACGGAGCGGTAAGCGAAATCGTGGTCAGAGCTGTTGACCTGCACCAAAAACAAATTTGCCAGCATGATGATGGCAAGACCCATGGCGCGAGCCGCCGGGGCGTTGTCTGGATTGCCCGCCAGTGACGCAAAATAAGCGCCAAAGGACGCGGCAAATATAAAAAATCCCTGTAAAACGCTCTTGGCCAACAATTTTCCGGTCAGCAGTTTTTCCTTCGGGTCACGAGGCGTGCGAGCCATGATATCTTCTTCCGCAGGCTGACGCTCCAGAACAATGGAGCAGGTCGGGTCAATGAGCACCTCCAGCAGCACCACGTGAAGCGGCAACAGCAGCAGCGCCGCAGGCGCAATCCCCAGGAAGGGCGCCAGCAGGGAAGCCGCGGCAACGGGAATATGAATGGTGAACACATAGCCCACCGCTTTACGGATGTTGTCGTAGATCCGGCGTCCATCCCGGACGGTCTCCACAATGGTGGTAAAATTGTCGTCCAACAAGATCAGATCGGCGGCCTCGCGCGAAACCTCGCTGCCACGTTTTCCCATGGCAATACCAATGTCGGCATACTTCAGGGCCGGCGCGTCATTTACACCGTCACCGGTCATGGCGACGATCGCACCGTTTTCCTGAAAGGCTTTGACGATGCGCATCTTGTGCGCGGGAATGACGCGGGAGAAAATAGACGCGGTTTTCACTGCGCCCCGCAGTTCCTCGTCAGACATGGCCTCCAGTGCCTCGCCGGTAATGATATTGTCGCTTCCGGGAACTCCGATTTTTTGGGCAATAGCGGAGGCGGTGATCCCGTTGTCTCCCGTGATCATGACCACACGAATTCCTGCGCGGTTGCAGACGGCAATGTCGGTCTTGACACTTTCGCGGGGAGGATCGGCAAGCCCCACCAGACCAAGCAGTGTCAAACGGCAGTCGGTGATGGCGGCGGGGATTGCAGCTTCATTTTCTGGATGGGCGGCGGCAATGGCAATCACGCGCAATCCCTGAGAGGAAAGCGCTTGCATCTGTTCTTCCGCGGCACACCGCGCCTTGTCCGTCAAAGAGCAGAGGGTCAAAATACGCTCCGGGCTGCCTTTGGCGGCAACGACCAGTCTGCCGCCCTTGCGCCAGACGTGTCCCATCATTTTCCGCTCATTGGTAAAGGGATACTCGCGCACAAACTCATTGCTAAACAGGCTCTCTCTGGAAATGCCGTGCGCCTCGCAGCAGCGGAGCATCGCTTTTTCCATGGGGTCGTAAGCGTCGGTTTCACAGCCAAGTCCCATCGTCTCAACGAGCACCTGCTCTGTGCCATCTGCCACCCAAATTTCCTGTACGGTCATTTGGTTCTTGGTAATGGTGCCGGTCTTATCCACGCAGAGGACGGAGACGGCCCCCAGCGTCTCCACACTGGGCAGCTTGCGCACCAGCGAGTTTTTCTTTGCCAGCCGCCACGCGCCCATGGAGAGGAACACCGTAAGGATGACCGGAAATTCTTCCGGAATCATGGCCATTGCAAGCGTCACGCCGGAAAGGATGCTTTCAATCAGACGGTCGGAAAATGGATGATCGGGAATATTGAACCAGGTAAATACGGCCACCAGCGCAAACAGCACGCCTGCTAGGATGGCACAGGTTTTCACCAGCTTGCCGGTCTGCTTTTGCAGCGGGGTATCCGCCTGCGGCGCGGCGGCCACGCCAAGACCGATTTTTCCGTATTCGGTCTGCGCGCCAATTTGATCCACCTGAACGACAGCGGTGCCCTGCGTAACCAGGGTACCGGCATAACAGTAATCCTTGCGCCAGTAATCCGTTGTGGGTTCGGTGCTTCCCGTGGGCGTTTTCCAGACGCCCTCCGCTTCGCCGGTGAGAGAGGATTCATCCACGCACAGGTCGGCGCAGCGCAGCACTACGCCGTCTGCCGGAATCTTGACGCCCTCACAGACCATCATCAGGTCGCCCGGAACCAGGTCGGCGCTGGCGATCCGTTGTTCGTTCCCGTCGCGGATGACAGTGATCTGCGGCGCGGATAGATCCTTCAGCGCATGGAGCGTTTGGTCGGTTTTCCACTCCTGGATCACATCAATGCTGATGATGCCCACCACGAAGATGAGCATGATCGCGCCGTCCCTGGGCTCGCCCAGAATAAAATAGATAATGGCAGCGGCAATGAGCAGCAAAAACATAGGCTCACAGAAAATATGAAATACTTTCTGGAAAAAGGTTTCCTTCTTCTGTGGCGACAGCTCGTTTTTACCGTATATGTCCTGCAATCGCTTTGCTTCGGCAGAGGTTAGCCCTGCCACGTTCGGTTGGCTGACTGTCATAAAAGAATCCTCCGTTTCCCGCTGCCATCTGGCCATGCGGTGTCATGATTTCTCCTATGGCACTCCATTTGAGGTCCGCTGTTCCATAAATAGGTATAAAATAGCACACCTATGGAACATACAACTGTCCCACAGATGTGCATAAAAGGAAATGCAATCTGCTGCCGCAGATAAAGCGGCCCGGCCCCACGCCCGCTTCCGGGCATCGCCTGCTCAGTTTGTACTGGTGATCTCGCATCCCGGCAGAACCGGAATGTAATGCAGTGCAAAGAGATTACGTTCCATTATATGTGAGAAGACGTGGAATGTCAACCGTTGGGTGTGCCGGGCAGTAATAGGACCCATGACAAGGTCCCGAAAGCTGTGCAGAAGGCGCTGCCGGTCGGCAGCGCCTTCTGCATTCAGTCTGCGTCCAGCGGGTCCAAGGCCGCGTTGGAGGGGATGGCGGGCTCCGGAAGCTGCTTGTAGAGCACATCGTTTACATGGGAGAGCATCCGCTGCTGGTAGTCCTGGATATCGTCCAGGGAGCGAAAACTGGTGTTGCTCTTTTCCAGCGCAATCTGAGCATCCAACGGCAGCGCGTTGAAATAGGCGATGGCCTCCGGGGAGAGAAGCGCGCGGTCAAGCATGGCCTTCGCCCTCTGCTACGATGCGCTCCAGGACGGCCATCAGGTCGTTCATGTTTTCCAGCTTGACGTCCATGGAGAGAATGTGGTTTTTCAGGTCAATGGGCATGGACTCGAACTGGGCACGGATCTTGGGAGATACTGTGGACATTGGAATCACCTCGCGCCTAGTATGAGCCAAAACGGGCAAAAAAAACGCCGGCGACCCCAAATGTCGTCCGGCGGAACTTCTTGGTCTGCCTCCCCGGAAGAGCCATTGCCCTTCCGGGGAGCACAGCGGTGTTGCAAAGAGAGAGAGGGAGGAGGTTGGAATTGGTATTGGGTCTTTGCAAATATAGAATATCATACTGAAAAGGGAATTGATGGACAGTTTTATAACGTGCTGTGAACTTTTTATGAACGACAATATTTTCCTTTTAGACGGGGTCCTGAATGTGGAACAGACTGTCCAGCACCAGCCAGTTTTGGGCAAATGGACGCATGAGATTCCAGTAGCCGGCTCCGGACAGGCCGTATTCCGGGATGAGGGACAGCTTGGCGGCGATGCTCCTGGCGTCTTCAAACCAGACCTCATGTGCCGTACCCCTCTCGTCCGTGTAGCGGAACCAGGGCGCCTGGGCGGTCTCATCGTATTGGATGGCCACACCATAACGACGGGCCAGGCTGACGGCATACTGGGGGGAGATGGAGGTGGCCCGAGTCTCCCCTTGGCGGAAGGGCAGCGGCCAGTCATAGCCGTAGGCCGGGATGCCCAGCCAGATTTGACCGGCGGGGAGCTCCGTCAGGGCGTACTCCACCACCGAGCGCACATTGGGCAGCGGTGCTACCGCCATGGGCGGGCCGTATGTATAGCCCCACTCATAGGTCATTAAAAAGACGCGGTCGGCGGCGGCCCCCAGGGCGCGGTAGTCGTGGCCCTCATAGAGCAGACCGGGCTGGTCGGCCGAGGTTTTGGGGGCCAGCGCCACCACCACGGGGTAGCCGCGCGGATTCAGCCGCTCCCGCAGGCGGCGGATGAAGGAAGCATAGGCCGCCGCATCCTGGGGGAAAACAAATTCGAAATCCACGTCCAGACCGCTGTAGCCCTTGGTCTCCAGCGTGTTGAGTACATTGTCGATCAGGACGCCCTGGACGTCCTGGTCGTTGAGGACCAGACTGGCCAGCTCGTTGGAAAAGCTGCCCTCGTCGGTGAGGGTGGACAAGTGCATCAGAGCTCCGGTCCCCACATTGCGGGCCGCGGTGAGGAGCGCCTGGTCCTCCAGCGGCACCAGCGCGCCGTCCGGCTGGATGCCATAGGTAAAGGGCGTGATATAGGTGAGGAAGGGAAGGGTACGCCGCAGCAGGCCCGGATCAATAAAGGGGTAGGCATAGCCGTTGACCGCAATGGGGGGGTATTTTGCGCTGTCACCCTGATAGCTGAGGACCACGGTCTGGCCGGAATAGAGGGTGGGGGAGCCCTCCAGGACGGTGTTGTTGCGGTAGAGCTGGCGGACCGGTACGCCGCTGGCCCGAGCCACGGAATAGAGCGTATCGCCGGACCGGGCGGTGTAGACCTGGTCGGGGAAACGGAGGACCAGCGTCTGCCCCACCACCAGCTCGTAGGGGGGAAAAAGCCGGTTTTCGCTGGCAATCCGCTCCGCAGACAGCCCGGATCGCTGGGCGATGGCATTCAGAGTGTCGCCTGCCTGTACGACATAGATCTCCATGGGAGCCTCCCATCAGACCAGGGTGACGTAGTCTGAGCTGGCATACCCCACCACGCCGTCAAACCGGACCAGATACCAGCCCTGCCACTGGTTGATGACGGTGAGCCGGGCGCCGTCGTAAGCGCGGGCCACGATGGGGGCGGTGGTGGAGGGCCTGGAGCGGATGTTCAGCGAGCCCCAATTTACATCCACCACGGCGGGACGGGCGGGGCGGGGCTCCAGGAAGGGGATGCCGAAGTACTGGCACAGAGAGCTCACGATGTTCCGGGCGATGGCGTTCAGATTGTTTTTGACCCAGGCCGCATCGTCGGGATTGTCGTGATATCCCAGCTCAATGAAGACCGAGGGCGCCCGGACCCGCCGGACCTCACCGATGGCGGTGGTGGGCTCCGCCCGGACCCGGTCGGGGAGCGGATAAATGTTTTTCAGATTTTCAGCCACGATCTCCGCCGCTCGCCGCCCCTCGGTGCTGCCGGGATAGTAAAAGACAATGATGCCGCGGATCTGGCCGTAGAGGCCCTCCGGAGCGGCATTGGAGTGGAGCGCCAGGTGCAGGTCGTAGTTGCCCTCGTTGGAAGCGCGGATCGCGGCGGCGGCGGTCATTTCGGGCGTGTTGCGGACGTACTGGATGCCGGAGGCGTCCAGATAGGGGACCATGGCGTCCGCCAGCCGGTTCATCCACTCCTCTTCGGTGCCGCCGCTGACGTAAAAATTGTTCTCCTGGGTGGAAGGAGAGAGATAAATGATAGGCATGGGGATTCCTCCTTTGGTGGTATCCCATCCTATGCACCCCAAGCGGGTTTGGAACCTTTTGCCGGTGAACCTCGTCTAAAGGGCATGACACAGCCCCGTTCCCTTCGCGCAATGAATGAAAGTGAGGTGCCCAATGAAAGGAAAAACAATCCTGCCGCTCGCACTCCTGCTCGCCGCGGCGCTCACCGCCTGCTCCGGCGGGAACAGCGCCACCATGGCCGCCGCTCCCTCGGCGGCGGCGGAATACAAGGGAGAGATGGACCGCCCGGAAGAACCGGCCGCTGACATGGCTCTGAGCACAACGCTCCGGGCCGCAGGGGCGGCCGCTGGCGTCTACGCGGACGCCAAGCTCATCCAAAGGGCCGATTACGAAGTGCAGACTACGGACTACCCGGCGGCCGAAACGGCGCTGGAAGCTCTGGTGGAGCGCTGCGGCGGCTACTTTGAGTATCAGGAGACCAGCGGAGGGGGCTATTACGAGAGCGCCGCCCGCCGCTGGGGCAGCTTTACCATTCGGGTCCCCAAAGAGCAGTATGATGCCTTTACAGGCTCGGTGGGCGAGGTGGGACATGTGGTGAGCCAGTCCGGCAGCGCAGAAGATGTGGGACAGAACTATTCCGACATCGAACTGCGCCTGCAAACCCAGCGGACCAAGCAGGAGCGGCTGCTGGCCCTGCTGGAGAAGGCGGCGACTATGGAAGATATCATCTCCCTGGAAAACGCCCTGTCCGAGACCGAGTATCAGATCGAGCAGTATACCTCTGATTTGAAGCGCTACGACTCCCTCATTGATTTTGCGACCATTGAGCTCCGGCTGACCGAGGTGGCCCGGATCAGCGACGAGCCCGGCGAGGTGGCGCCGCTGGGAGCTCGGGTCGCCTCTGCTTTTGGCGAGGGTCTGCATTCCTTTGGCGACGGGCTGGGAAATTTGGCCGTCTGGCTGGCCTATCATGCGGTGGGTGTCGCGGCGCTCCTGGCCGTTTTAATGGGGGCGGGGCTGGCCGTCCGGAGGCGGCTTCGGAAGCGCGGCGCGGTCCGTGTGCCGTCCGACGCCCAGACGGAGGAAACAGAGGGCCGGTAGAGGCAGGGGGATGGGTCTGCGACCCGTCCCCCCTTGTTATCTGAGGGGAATGTGATATAATGACTGCCCTGAGGACCTGCTCGTCCCCGACTCTGAAAGGGAGGGATTTACCCGATGGAACAGCTCCTATCCGCGCCGCAGGCCCTGATGGACCGGCTTGCGGCTCTGCTGGAGGCGGATCCCCTGGCAACGGCCTGGTACACGGCGGCGGCGCGGTTTGTTTTCCCTGTTCTGGCTCTGCTCATTCTGGCCCGCACCATCCGATCCCTGGTCACGGTGCCCCATGTACCGGAGGTCTGGGCCTATCTGTCCCTGCCCAACGGGGCGGACGAGCCGCTGACCCATTGGGAGAATATCATTGGCCGCTCCGGATTTTCGGATGTGGTGCTCAACTACCCCACTGTCTCCCGTCAGCACGCCGCTCTGATCCGGGGGAAGGACCGGAATTGGACCCTCTATGATCTGGATTCCAAGGGGGGCGTGGCGGTCAACGGCAGGGCGGTGGCGGGGCAGGCCGCCGTCCAGTATGGCGACGTGCTCTCGTTGGGCGGCGTGGAGACGGTGCTGCTGGCGGTCTCCCCGGAGGAGGAGCAGGAGCGCCGGGCCGCCGAGACTGCCGAGGGCGAGCCGCAGGA
>CALGBY010000088.1 GCA_937886445.1 uncultured Clostridia bacterium
TGTATGCTAATAGGGAGCTGCGAAAGAACACGAAATATGTTCTTTCACAGCCCCTCGGCGACGCGCATGTCGCCGCCTGCGGATATTGAGGCTGCAAGCAGCCTCCGAAAGCAAGCGGGGCAGTGCCGCGCTTGCTTTCGCTCTTTCTTGAACGCAAGCGTGATCCGCTTGCGTTCTCTCACATCCATTTACTATAAAATGGCATTTCCGGTGATCCGTATACACCGGACACGCTCATTTTACGTCCGTAAATGGATATCGGAAACGGCCTCCGGCCGTTCCTCGGCGACGCGCATGTCGCCGCCTGCGGATATATAATCGAAGGGTTGCGACCCTTCGATGCAACCCGGGGAGGGAACGGGCTGCAGCCCTTCGATACTACCCGGAGAGGATACGGAGCTGCAAGCAGCCACCCGCAAAAACACACATAAACAGCAGGAGGAGATCATCATGGAAAAGATCAACAAGGAAGAACTGATGGAAATAACGGGCCTTTCAGAAGAGGATCTGAATACCGTTGCGGGCGGAGAAGTAGACATCGTATGCTTAAGATCGGTCTCGGCAGTCCGTATCAGGTGTCTGACCAGCTGCGAATCGGTCAGAAATCAGCCCGTGGTGTATGCGAAAAAACTTATGGCATGCGAGCAACAGTATAAGCAGGATCTCATGAAATGCGGAGACCCGGATGGCAGCTACGCGGTACCCCTCGATGACCCTATATAAACAGCAGAAGAAGATCATCATGGAAAAGATCAGCAAAGAAGAACTGATGAAAAAGGCAGGCCTTTCAGAAGCGGATCTGGAGAAGATCGCGGGGGAACCGGTTCCCAGTGTGAAAAAGACGCACTACAGGATTTGGATACATGTGTGAACACCTGCCCGAGATGGTCCGATGATTATAGAAACTGTAAGGATCTATGCATAGAAGCATATAAAGAAGAAGTCGAAAATTGCATAGAACTGTAATGCTGACGCTTTCGATAACATGGTCAACAATTCTGCATGCAAACAAACAATGAAGGAAAAAGGTACTAGGGTGTGTTTCTAAATTCAAAACGATGCATTTTCAGCATCTTTTCCGTCATTTCTGCGTTGTCGAACCTCGATTTACCTCCAGTAAACCTTCGGTTCTTCGCCTTGAACTGACGGAAAATCTGCTTGAAACTGCACATTCCTCATTTTAGAGACACATCCTAACTCATTTGTGCGGTATTGCCTTTACACCGAGGGAGCGGGTACGCCCGCTCCCTCATCCCCTTTTTTCTTTATCGCGTTATCGCGCAAATGATCCTGCCCGGTGAAAGGCTGAAAGCCGGAATGGCCCTGCGGCGATCGTTTTTCACTCTTTCACGGGGAACAGGCCCGGCACGGCCGGGATCTGTTCACGACACACGGAAGCAAAATACGGTAAGGGGAGCTCAGATGGACAGAACAGCTGAAATACGAAAGATCGACTGGAAAGCAAAGGAAAGAAAGCTGATCAGCCCGGCGCAGCGCCGTACGGGCAAGGTGCTGATCATCATCGGCGTGCTGGCGGCGCTGGCAGGCCTTTTCGGCACGCTCGCCAGCGACTGGCAGGTGAGCATTTTTTCGGGCATGACCGCGCAGGTATACGCCGCCCGTGAAAACGCCATCAGCGCCGGAACGGATATCACAGGCGCCTTTGATATGGACGGCGAGGAAAGCGGTGTGCATATCTACTATGCCGTGCTGGAAGGCTCCGATAATGATGTACTGAATGTGCAGGATCTTGAGGAAGGCACCAGCAAAAAGGCCGTAAAGGTCTCCAAACAATCCGTGATGCAGTTTCCCGCCACCAAGGAAAATCAGGTGAATGTGATCGCGGAGGATGAAGTCTTGCTGAGCAACGGCGAAAGGGTGTCCAAAGCGGTCAAGTTTCCCGGCGCCGGTTCCAGCAAATATCATTCGCTCAAGATGACCACCGAGGGTGCCTGCACCCTCACGCTGTGGGTCAGATCCTCCCTTGCGGGAACGGAAAGAAAGGTCGTGCTCTACTCAACGGTATCCGGCGAGGTGGATTCCGCCTCCGCTCCCGCACCGGACGCGGAAGGGCCGCTGCAGCCTGTCACGCTCACTATCCCCAAGGCCGGCACCTATTACCTCTCATCCAAGGGAGATATCCCCATATCGCTGATATCCACCATCATGAAGTACGGCATCCTGCTGTTTCTCGCGGGAGCCGTGCTGATCTTCAACGGCATCATGATGCACATCCAGCGCATGGAACGCATGAAGGATCTGTTCTTCGTGGAGCCGGTGCTGGTGTTCTTCCTGCTGTTTGTCTATTATCCCGTGATCAACCTCATACGCATCTCCTTTACCAACATGCAGATCCTGTCCTCCTCGGGAGATCAGACCTTCGTGGGCTTTGCCAACTATGAATGGCTGCTCGTAAAATCCGGCAGCAGCCACTTCTGGAAAAGCCTGAAGGTGACCGGCCTGTACATGTTCTGGGAGGTGCTGATCACGCTGGTGGGCGGCATGCTTCTGGCCCTTCTCTTCAACCGCATGACAAAAATGTTCAACACCATGCGCGCGATCGTGTTCATGCCGAAATATATCGCGGTATCCACCAGCGCCACGGTATTCATGTGGATCCTCTATTCCACCACCTCCACCGCCATCGGCTCCTCTCAGGGCATACTGAACTACGCGCTGTCCCTGTTCGGCATACAGGGGCCGGACTGGCTGATCGACGCCGATACGGCGCTTACGGGTGTGCTGTTCCTCACCGCGTGGCGCGTTGTGGGCTACGCGATGATGATCTACCTTTCCGCGATGAAGGGGATCCCGCAGGATTATTACGAGGCCGCCTCCATTGACGGGGCGGACGGGGTGCAGCAGTTCCGCTACATCACCGTTCCTCTGCTCGCGCCCACCACGCTCTTCCTGTTCGTGACCACCTTCATCGCCAGTATGAAGGTATTCCAGAGCGTGGATGTAATGACGAGCGGCGGCCCCAACGAGGCCACCAATGTGATGGTACAGTGGATCTACAACCTCACCTGGAGCGAACAGCAGACCGCTCACGGCGCGGCCGTGGCCGTTGTGTTCTTCATCATCCTTCTGGTATGCACGGCAGCCACCATGAAGTGGTCCAACCGCAGAACCAACTACGACACCTGAGAAAGGAGGCAGGATCATGTTCAGAAAACTTCCGGCTGTAAAAAAGTGCTTCACCGTACTCGCGCTGATCGGGTTTGCCTGCCTTCTGGCGGGCGGGTTCTTCTGCGTATTCAAGGGGGCGGACCCCGCGGCCGACCATGATACGCTGCTTGCGCTGCGCCTCGTTTTTCTCATCACGGGCGGAGCGATCCTGCTCGTATGCATTCCCGTTCTGTGGAAGGACGGCATACAAAACGCCGCGTCCGCAAAACGCACGGGGTCCCACTGGCTCCGCATGCGCCAGAGCGGCTTCTTTGACCTGCTGGTGCTCTTGGCCTGCATCGCCGCGCTGCTGCTCATCTTTTCGCTGATCGGCCGCGTAAGCTATGACAGCACCTTCGCCGGCATGGCGGAAAAAGCGGCGGAGGCAGCCGACGCGCTGGTGCCGGAGACGCTGGAGGAAGCGAAAAAGCTGAGCACCTTCAATGAATACAATTTCAAACAGGCGCTGAATATCTTCTCCGGCAGCTACTCCGCCTTCTTTACGATCGGGATGATCATCGCCGTTCTCGTTGCAATGTGCCTGCTGTATATGCGCTTTGTGACCCCCATCGTACACGCCGATGAAAAGCTGCAGATCATCCACAAGACCTACCGCACCGTTGCCCAGTACGCCGCCGCGATCCTGCTGGTGATCATCTCCCTTTTCCCCATCTACTGGATGATCATTTCCTCCTTCAAGACCAGCGCGGAGCTGACCGACGCCGTGCCCACCCTGTGGCCCAAGGAATTCATTTTCAGCAATTACCCCTCGGTGCTCAAAAAAGCGCCCTTCCTCAGATACCTTGTAAACACGCTGGTCACTACGCTCGCGATCATGGCGGGCGAGCTGACCATCGGCGTGATGGCAGCCTATGGCTTCTCAAAGGGCCAGTTCAAGGGCAAAAATGTGCTGTTCCTGCTGGTGCTGGGCGCGCTGATGGTGCCCATCCAGGTCACCTTTGTGCCCATCTATGTTACTTTGGCCAGGCTGAGCCTGATCGACACCTGGCTGGGCGTGATCCTGCCCAATCTTGTCAGCGCGTACTTCATCTTCATGCTCAGACAGAATTTCATGGCCGTGGATAACAGCTATATCGAGGCGGGCAAGATCGACGGCATGGGGCGCTTCGGCACGATCATCCATGTGCTGGTGCCCATGTGCAAGCCCACTGTGATCACCGTTTCCATCATTTCCTTCATCAACGGCTGGAACAGCTATTTCTGGCCCAAGATGATCACCCAGACCGAAAAAAGCCGCACCATCGCCGTGGGCGTGCAGCGCCTGAAGGAGACCTTTGCCGGTCAGTTCGTATCCAACTACAACGAGATCATGGCCGGCGCCGTAATGGCGATCATCCCCATCGTGTTCCTGTTCCTGATCCTGCAGAAGTATATCATGACCGGCATGAGCAAGGCCGCCATGAAGTGATCCCGAAGGTCTTAAAAGCCCGGAAAAACGCCCGCGCAGGAGGGCGTTTTTCAGTATTTGCGGTTGACGAAGCCTTAACGGGCGGTATACAATAAAGATGAGATCAGCCGTTTTCCGGCAGAAAAAGAGGTATCCGCTATGAACGACGCCTGTAATGCCCCGTCCCTCTGCAAGGCCTATGCACCGTATTTCAGGATCGGCGCCGCCGTCAATTCCTGGAAGACAGATGATCCCGTGTACAGGGAACTGATCTGCCGTCATTTCAGCTCCGTTACGGCGGAAAACGAAATGAAGCCCCTTTCCGTGCTGGACAGGGAAGCCACTGTAAAGCTGGGGGACGGTATCCATACCGTGCAGAATTTTGAAAATACGGATAAGCTGCTGGCCTTCGCGCGGGATAACGGTATCAAGGTGCGCTTCCATGTGCTGTGCTGGCACGGGCAGACGCCCATCTGGTTTTTCACCGAGGGCTGGCAGGATATCCCCTTCAAGCAGCTGATAGAAAGCAATTTTTCGGTACCGTTCGCCCCGAAGGAGCTCATCCTGCAGCGGTTGGAATGCTATATTCAGGATGTTATGACCCATGTGAACACCGCCTTCCCCGGCGTGGTGTACGCCTGGGATGTGGTGAATGAGGCCATCGATCCCGATCAGGGCAATGAAAAGGGCTACCGTGAAAAGAGCCCCTGGGCAAAAGCCGTGGGCGCGCCCGATTTTATCCTGGCCGCCTTCCGCGCCGCCCGGAAATACAAGACACCGGAGCAGCAGCTGTATTATAACGATTATGAGTGCTATAACGAAAAAAAGCTGCCCCATATCCTGGAGCTGCTCCGTCTGCTGAAGGAAGAAAAGCTGGTGGACGGCATGGGCATGCAGGCTCATCTGGGCATGGAATACCCGGATATAGAGCAGTGTGAAAAGGCTGCCCGCGCCTACGGCGCGCTGGGCCTCTCCCTGCAGGTGACCGAGCTGGACATCCATTGTCCTGACGGGACCGCCGCCGGTCAGCAGGCGCTGGCGGAAAGATACGCCGCCTACTTTGACATGCTGCTCCGCCTGAAGCGGGACGGCATCGATGTGAACAGCGTCACCTTCTGGGGCCTCTCCGACAGGGACAGCTGGCTGCCCGCCTTCCGCAAAAGCGAAAGCTATCCCCTTCTGTTCACATGCGAATTGAAAACCAAGCCCGCGTATGACGCCGTGCTTGCCGCAGCCGCAAAATAGACCGGTATTCCGCAGAAAACGCCGGAGCCTGAAACGCGCCCTCCCGCCGGGAGGTGTCCCGTTTTCGTGCTCCGGCGTTTTTGCCGTTTGCGAAAAGCATATCCGTTTTTTCGTTTCCGTACGGCCTTCATCGTCCTGTCCGCCGGAGGCGGCAGGCAGCGGGCAGTACGGATACAGATCAGTAATTGTTCACAGTCTGCGTCACATCATCGGGAGAAGGCATCCTTTTCCCTTCCCGCTCCGCAAGCAGGAGCAGTTCCCCGTTCTGCGAGCCGATGACAGGCAGCTCCTCATCAGGCATGTTCCCGACCGCCCTGATATAGGCCTTATCCATTACGATGCAGTACACGGTCACTCCGAGGCAGGCGGCAAAGATCAGCAACGCGGGCAGGCTCTTCTTCACACCGATCGCTGCCAGCCCGCTCATGATCGCGAGAAAGCACGGCACATACACGATGCTCTTAAGCTTGCCGCCGCGTGTCCATTTGGGCTTTTTTCCGCATCTTTCGCACTTGATCTTCTGAAAGGACAGGTCATCGCGCAGGTTCTTCGCATGATCCTTCTTATCGAAAATGATCCCCATGGCATTTTGCTGCCAGCCTTCACGGGCCAGCCGGTTCGCTTCAACTTTCGCGTCTTCCCGTTTGGAGCTGCTCAGGGCGCTTGTCGAAACATCACGCCGGTAAGCGATGGTGCCCGCCGAAAAACACTTCTCTCCGCAATTTGAACATTTCCATCCACCGTAAACGGGTACCTTCACGGTCGAGGTGTATGTCGTTCGTGTAGCCATGACAATTCCCCCGCTTTCCGTCCTGTGCAAGCCCTCCGGATAAGGCAATGAGAAAAAGCCGCATCCGTTTTTCCGTATACGGGCCGCTCACATGCCTCAGTCGTTCAGATCCGTTCAGCGCAGCTCCGCTTCCGATTTTACCGGGCCGAACTGACTGAGCGGCCACAGGATGAAGCGCACCTTGCCCACGATCATATCCCGGGTGATGGGGCCTACATCCGCGGCGCGGCTGTCATGGCTGTCCGCACGGTTGTCGCCGATCACAAAATACTCATCCTCACCCAGCGTGTAGCTGTAATAGGCAGGCTCAAACAGCTGCATTCCGGTGTAAATATTAGTGTAGGTGATCCCTTCGTCGGAGGGCGTTCCGTTCTGCCTCAGCCATTCCGACTGGCCGCGGATCACGGAAGCCACATTTTCGGGGTTCTTATACGCTTCGCCGTTGACGAATACGGTGTAGATCTTTCTCTGGGAGCCTTCCATTTCCTCCAGCTCCGCGCGGATCTCGATGGTATCCCCGGGCAGAGCCACCACGCGCTTCACAAAACGCGTTTGTTCGGTGATCAGGCCGAAGAGGATCTTATCAGTACGGCCGGGATAGTGGCAGATCACCACATCCCCGCGCTCGATATCACCGAGCCTGTAATCCAGCTTGCTGGAATAAACGATGCCGTCATCGGGCAGGGTGTTGGTCATGCTCTTGCCGTCCACACGGATAGGTTCAAAGATGAAGGTGCGCAGCAGCGCCACGATGACCACCACCGAAAGGATGGTAAAGATCCAGCTGAGCGTTTCTCCCAAAGCAGTCCTCTTCTTTCTCAGGTTCTCATCATACTGAAGGATGATCTTTTCAGGCAGACCGGTTTCCTTCTTCAGCGCTTCCATGTTCTTTTTCGCGTTCAGTTTGGGATACTTCACGCCGTCCGCGCTTTGCTCCGGAGCGATGACGCCGGCCCTTTCGGCAAACACATACAGCGCGTTGCCGTGGCTCGCCTTGCCGTATTTGTCAAGATAGCGGCTGCTCATCACCGTCCAGGCGTCAGCCTGCTTATCAAGCAGCGCGGCCAACTCCTCCTCGGAAAGCTCCCGCCACTGCGGGCCCGCCACCCGGTTCATGGCCTTTTCCAGGCCCGCGCGGGAGCTGTTATCATATTCATCGCCGGACTGATCCGAAAGCCCGCTCACGATGGCGGCATACTCCTTTGTCAGCGCGGGCAGAGCCAGGATCTTCTGTCTGCGCATCGCGACATCAAAGTCCGCCTTCACCTTGCTTGCTCTTTCAGCCGCGGCGATCAGCTTTTCCCTTTCGGGCGTATATGCGGCAGCGGCAGCTTCTCCCGTCTGCTCTGTCAGGTTATCCGTGTTTTCACTCATTTTCCGTATTCTCCTTTTCTCCGCCGGAAGCGGGCAGCGGCCCGTGCTCCAGCACGGCCTTGCATCTCTTCATATACGCTTCCCGGTCCAGCATCACAATGTGCCCGCAGGTAAGGCAGCGGATCTTGATATCCGCGCCGGTGCGGATCACCGTCCAGGTATCTCCGCCGCAGGGATGCGGCTTTCTTGTGCGTATCCTGTCCCCGATACGGATGTCGTTATCCACCCGGATCCCTCCCCCGCGCCGTTTTTCCGTATTATTATAACGGTTTTTTCCGCTGTTTTCAACCTGTAACTTATGGCACAAATGTGTTCATTGCGGGGCAAAGTACGCTTTACCGCTTTGACATTGCCCCCGTTTTGCCTTATAATAAGCCGAACGCTTAAAGGAGGATGCTTATGCGCGTATTGGGGATCGATCCGGGGCTGGCTACAATGGGCTGGGGCGTAGTGGAAGGCGAGTACGGCCGCTGGAAGCTGGTGGACTTCGGCGCCGTGATCACCAAACCGGACACACGCATCCCGGAGCGCCTGCATCAGATCCTGTGCGGTGTGCGCGGGCTGCTGGAAACCTACCGCCCCGATGAGGTGGCCTTTGAAGAACTGTTCTTCGCCCATAATGTGACTACCGCCATCAATGTGGCGGCGGCAAGGGGCGTGGCCATCTGCGCCTGCGCGGAATATACGGATAAGATCTACGAATATACGCCCATGCAGATCAAGCAGGCCATCGTGGGCTACGGTCAGGCGGATAAGCACCAGATGCAGCACATGGTAAAAATGCTGCTGCACATGGAGGATATCGCCCGCCCGGATGACGCGGCGGATGCCATCGCCTGCGCGCTCACACACCTGAACGCCGGCATGATGCGTTCCTCTTTCCTGATGGTCAAATGACCGGTCATCCCCTTCGGCTCTTCCCGGCCGGGGCTTTCATACGGAGGTTTTGAGTGTTTGCATATCTTGAAGGTACAGTCGCCGAAAAAAAGCTGAACGAGCTGGTGCTGGATATCAACGGCATCGGCTGGCAGCTTTCCTGCAGCATGAACACACTGCAGAATGTGCCCCCCATCGGTGAAAAGGCAAAGTTGTACACCTGGCTGTCCGTCCGGGAGGACGCGATGGAACTGTTCGGCTTCTACAGCCGGGAGGAAAAGCAGATGTTCTCCAGGCTGACCGCCATTTCGGGCATCGGCCCCAAAACGGCGCTGGGCATCCTGGGCAGCATGTCCCTGCGGGATCTGCAGCTGGCCATCATGACGGGCGATATCACCGCCCTTTCCCGCGCCCCCGGCATCGGCAAGAAGACGGCGCAGCGCATCGCGCTGGAGCTCAAGGAACATGTGAGCGCCGAAGAGCTGGCCGGCTCCGGCATCACGGTGAAGGTGGACAGCGCCGCCCCGCAGGATGGCGTGGCGGAGGCCATCATGGCCCTGCAAAGCCTGGGCTACAGCGCGAGCGAGGCCGCGAAGGCCGTGAGCGCCGTAAAGGGGCAGTCCGATCAGGCGGATGAGCTGATCCGCCTCGCGCTGCGCGGCATGGCGGGTATGTAAGCCTGCCGGCGGCGTAAACACCGTTTATCAGGCAGCCCATCGTCACTTCATCCGAAGGAGGACGCATAAAAATGAAAGCCGGATATTTTTCCTCCCTCCGGGAGCGCTTTATCGCCTGGCGGCGCCGCCCTGTGGACAGGGAGCGCGTAACGGAATGGGGCAAGCTGCATCTGGGCACCGTGCTGATGATCGCCGGCGTTTACTTTTTCAAATTTCCCAATCATTTTACCACCGGCGGCGTAAGCGGTCTTTCCATCGTGCTGAGCGAATGGATCCCCTCGCTTTCCACAGCCACCTTCAACCTGGTGCTCAACCTGCTGCTCATGGCGGTGGGCCTGGTGGCCATGGGGACGGGATTCGGCCTGAAAACGGCCTATGTAAGCCTGCTCACCTCGCTTGGCACGCTGGCGCTTGAAAAGCTGGTGCCGATGGAAACACCGCTCACCACGCAGCCCCTGCTGGAGCTGATCTTCGCGGTAGGCCTACCCGCCGTGGGCAGCGCCATCCTGTTTGATGTGAACGCCTCCTCCGGCGGCACGGATGTGATCGCCATGCTGGTCAAAAAATACACCGGGCTCAACGCCGGCTCCGCGCTCGTGATCGCCGATTTTGTGATCGCCGCCATGAGCTGTCTGGTGTTCAACTGGGAGACCGGCCTGTATTCCGTTCTGGGCCTTTTCATCAAGGCCGCGCTCGTGGATTACGCGATGACCGGCCTGCGCACCTACAAGGTGTTCAATATCGTGACCGCCCAGCCGGATAAGGTATGTGACTATATCATTCACGAGCTACACCATTCTGCCACCGTTACCGAAGCCAAAGGCGCCTACACGGGGCAGCATCTCACCAATATCATGACCGTGGTCAACCGCGGACAGGCCCTGCGCCTGCAGAAGGCCATC
Organism: uncultured Clostridia bacterium; assembly: GCA_937886445.1. Classification (GTDB taxonomy): domain Bacteria; phylum Bacillota; class Clostridia; order Christensenellales; family Aristaeellaceae; genus ZC3RG03. Next base: position 10,441 of record CALGBY010000088.1, read on the forward strand.
CGTATGGCCGATCAAAGCTGTTTTGTCACCGTCTCCTCCTGCAGCCACATCGTAGGCAAGGGCTTCAGGGGCTCCGGTGAATGACCTTTTGAAAGGAAGCATGACAAAGTGAAGACAAGCGATTTTTACTATGATCTTCCCGAGCGCCTGATCGCTCAGACGCCGATGGAGCCGCGCGACCGTTCCCGCATGATGGTGATAGACGGCATTACCGGCGAAAGGGAGGATCATATCTTTTACGAGCTTCCGGAGTATCTTAACGCGAACGATGTGCTGGTGATCAACGAGACCAAGGTGATCCCGGCAAGGCTTCTGGGCGAAAAGGAAGATACAAAGGTGCCCGTGGAGGTGCTTTTGCTGCGCCGCCGCAGTCAGACGGAATGGGAAACGCTGGTGCGTCCCGGCCGCCGGCTGAAAAAGGGCGCCCTCGTCTCCTTCGGCGGAGGGCTGCTGCGCTGCGAGATTGGCGATACCACCGCGGCGGGCGGCCGTGTGGTCACCTTCCTTTATGAAGGCGTGTTTGAGGAACTGCTGGACAGGCTGGGCGAAATGCCGCTCCCGCCCTACATCCATGAAAAGCCGGACGATCCCAACCGGTACCAGACCGTATACGCGAAGCAGGAGGGCAGCGCCGCCGCCCCCACCGCCGGCCTTCATTTCACCCCCGAGGTGCTTGCAAAGATCCGCGAAAAGGGTGTGGATATCGTGCCCGTGCTGCTGCATGTGGGTCTGGGCACCTTCCGCCCCGTAAAAGAAGAAAATGTGGAAAACCATGTGATGCACACCGAATACTATGAGGTCACCGAGGATGCCGCCCGGCGCATCAACCGCGCCCGTCAGAACGGCGGCAGAGTGGTATGCGTGGGCACCACCAGCGTGCGCACGCTGGAGACCGTGGCGGATGAAAACGGCGTCATCCATGCCGGCAGCGGCGAAACAGCCATTTTTATCACTCCCGGTGTAAAGGTAAAGGCGGTGGACGCCCTGCTTACCAACTTCCACCTGCCGGAGAGCACCCTGCTGATGCTCATTTCCGCCTTCATAGGCCGTCATACCGCCCTTTCCGCTTATCAGGACGCGGTCGAAAAGGAATACCGTTTCTTCTCCTTCGGAGACTGCATGTTCATCAAACGCAAAAAAGATACCGTCACCCCGGATGACTGAAGGGAGCAACATGAATAAAAAAGATATCGCGCAGATCCGCAAACGCCTGCGCCCCGATAAAAACAGCATCAGCTGCATTTCCGGCTGCTATGTGAACAACGATGGCGATGTGATCTCCACCTTCCGCCTGCCCGTGATCAACATGGACAAGGAGGACATCGAAAATTACCTGAACATTTTCAAAAAGGTGCTTTCCGGCACCGACGGGCAAAACCTGCTCCCCATCGATTTTTCGCCCGAGCAGGTGCAGGACAGCCCCGAGCACAAGGTGCTTTCGGGTCTCCGAGACACCGCTCTCCGGGAGGACAGCCTGTGTGATTTCTTCTATGAAAAGATCCGCTCCTCCTTCCGCTGCCCGGAAACCTATGTGATCCTGATGCTGCATGACCGCATGGATGTGCCCGTACATCTCAAGGACGGCACCGTTCAGGAGGACGCCGAGACCAATCTGTTCAGCTATATCCTGTGCGCCGTATGCCCGGTAAAGATCCAGTCCGGCGGCCTTGCCTACATGGCGGAAAAGGATCTGTTCTCCACCAAGGGGGCCGATCTGATCGTTACCTCCCCCGAAGCAGGCTTCATGTTCCCCGCCTTCGAGGAGGGCGGCGCCAACATCTACCGCGCCCTTTACTACACCAGAAAAACCGATGACATCGGCGATGAGCTGATCACCTCCGTATTCGGCGAAACGCACCCCGTGCCCGCGGATACCCAGCAGCAGGCGATCACCGAGGTGCTGGAAGAGAGCCTGCAGGAGGAATGCAGCCTGGAGGTCGTTCAGGCCGTACACGACAGGGTGCGCGAAAAGATCGAGGAAAAGAAGCTGGAAAAGGACCCCGAAGCCCCGCGGGTAAACATCAGCGACATCCAGAGCGCCATTGAGAGCTGCGGTGTCTCCCCCGAAAAGGTGGAGGCCTTCCGCGAGCAGTACAGCAGCAGCATCGGCCTGTTCAACGAGGTACCGGCGGTCAATGTGGTGGCCCCGCGCAAGTTTGAGATGCGCACCCCCGATGTGGTGATCCGCGTGGCCCCCGAAAAGAGCGATCTGGTGGAGACCCGCGTGATCGACGGTTACAAATACATCCTGATCCGCGCCGAGGAGGGCGTTGAGCTGAACGGGGTAAACATCCTGATCCGGTAAGAATATCATTTGGCAGCTGCGTTCCGGTCTCTTTTGAGCCAATAAGCGAAAGACTGCTGCCGTAACCTCCGGTAAGCCGTCCGGCTTCCCGTCCGCCTTCCCGCCCTGCATCAAAACCGCCCATAAGAAAAAGCCTTCCGTACAGGGCACACGCCCGCAGATGGAAGGCTTTTTACTTTCTGAAAAACAAGCCGGGGCACCCGGCCCCGGCAGTACGTATCACACGGTTTTCGTTCTGTTATTTCATGTCCGCCCAGATGAACACGCAGTCCGCTCCGGCGTTTTCAGCATCATCCTGCCACAGGATGGCGCCGTCCTCACGGATGGTGAAGCGGCCGGTGCCGTTCTCGTATACGGTCTCGGCAGTGCAGTTTCCGTTTTCATCGTACACGCAGTTTTTCATCACCGCGTTTGTATAGGCAATGGTCAGGGTGTCCGTGTCCAGCTCGCCGCTCATTTCCCACTCCACGGTTTCGGAAGCGGAATTGGCCCAGCTGATGCGCACAACGGCGGTATTGCCGGCACCTGCCTCAATGAACATCATCGCACGCTGGCTCGTTTCATCCTGATACCAGCCGATCAGGTTCATCACAGGGTTCTGTCCGTCTTCGACATATCCTTCTTCGTATTCCGCTTCGTATTCATCCTGAATGCGCATATCGGGACGGATCTCCTCAATGCCGGTCACAGTCGCGTTGCCTTCAAGATCAAGGTATACAAACACCATCGCCCAGAATTCCTGCGGCTGGGCCGTTACAAGCGTGCCCTTGCACAGGTAGCAGTAGTTCAGCCCGGCTACCACCTGCGTACCCAGCAGTGCCACAGGCTCATAGGAAGCGCCGGCAAAACCCTGCATAGCCTTATCAAACGCCTGACGCGCGTCTTCGGTAACGGAGGTATCGGCATCCTTGTACCAGCCGCCGGCAAGCTGTTCCTCCGCGTTCGCGCAGGACGCGGCCATGCACACTACCAGCATAACAGACAGTATAACGGAAATCAGTTTTTTCATTTTTCTCTCTTCCTTTCGTTTTTTCTGCGGGGCTCACCGCCCCTTCCGTCTATATATACGAATGAACGGAGCAAAAGACTGCACCGGAAAAAAATTTTTTCTGCCACCCTTTTCCTGCCGCTTTTGATTAGGGTGTGTCTCTAAAATGAGGAATGTGCAGTTTCAAGCAGATTTTCCGTC
>CALGBY010000089.1 GCA_937886445.1 uncultured Clostridia bacterium
TTGTACAAAATTCGCTCGCATCTGAACCCACCTCAATTAATCAGTGTTTCCTTAGAAAACAATGAAAATCACTGTTTTTCGGCCCTGCTCACGGCTTCCTCAAGCGTCATGCCGCAAAAATCCTGCGCGCGGAAAACGCGCCCGCTCTTTCCGTCGTTCACAAACGCGCCCACGATCACGCCGGGAATGGCGCTTTCGGGGGCATTGGGAGCCTGAGGGCCGCCCAGATCCGTGCGGCACCAGCCGGGATCGGTCAGGCTGAGGATCACATCCGTGCCCTCCACCTTGCTGCCCAGATTCACCGTGATCTTGTCCAGCGCCGCCTTGCTGGCGCTGTAGCCCGCCTGGCAGGTATCCAGCGCGATGCCGCTGGTGGTGTTCACGATGCGGCCGAAGCCGTTTGCGATCATCTTCGGCATGAAGTGGTAGCAGATCAGCGCCGGGGCCACGGTGTTGATCATAAAGCTGCCCATGTAATCGCTCACGGGGGTGTTGAAATAATCCGTGCGGTAGGCGATCTGCAGCCCCGCGTTGTTCAGCACGATCTCCACCTTTACATTCATTTTGTCAATGCTGTCCAGCATGGCGCGTATCTGCTTTTCATCTCCCAGTTCCGCCGCCACGCCGCGGGCTTCTATGCCCAGCGCACGCGTTTCTTCAAGCACCTTTTCAAGATGCTCCTCTGTGCGCGCGTGCAGTATCAGGTTGCACCCCTGCTTCGCCATGTACAGCGCCGCCAGACGGCCGATGCCTCTTGCCGCGCCTGTGATGAAACACCATTTTCCCTTTAAGCTGATCATCTGTCCCTGTACCTCCTTTTTATGTGTCAACTTCAGTATATCCCGTATCCGCTCCCGGCGCTATAATATCTGTATCTGATAATGGTAAAAATCGATAAGAAAAGGCACTCTCTCCGTTGCCGGAGAGAGCGCCCGTTTCATCAGAGGGCTGATGAAGGATTACTTGATGATGATGCGGCCCTGGCCCCACAGGTCGGCATAGTCTTCGCCAACGCTGCCGCCGAGGGTGTCAACGATGTAGTCGATCACGGTCTGATAGTCGAACTTGGTTTCGTCGATCAGCACGGTGTCGCCGATGAACATGTTGGTGCCGTCACCGCCGGACTTGAGCATGTAGTTGTGAGAGGCCACGGTGTAGGTCTTGTTCACATCCAGAGGCTCGCCGCCAACCATAACGTTCTGTACACGGTATTCACCGGTCACGCCGGCGAACATGCCGTATTCATCCTGCTGAGCGGAGGAGGGGATGGCAGTGTTGATCTCGAAGGTGAGGCCGCTTACCTGCAGGAAGCCGCCGTTTTCGCCGGGCACGGCGCGGCTGGTCCACTCAAGAGCGTCCAGGATCTGCTGACCGTTGGCTTCCACCATGCACAGCATGTTGCCGAAGGGATGGCAGGCCTTGATCTGCTCCAGCGTGATGTCGCCGGCGGGGATGTTGGCGCGGATGCCGCCGCCGTTTACCAGAGCCACATCGGCACCGGTGGAGGCGCGGTAAGCATCGGCGACCAGGTCGCCCAGGTTGCTTTCGAGGTTGCGGATGATGCGGGCGCCGGTGGTGGGATCATTGATGATCAGGTCCACATCGGTGTGGGCAACTACTTCGGCCAGCATGGCGTTCACGGAATCGGTCTGTTCAGCCATGATGGGGCTGAATTCGTTGGTGAGGCCGGTCATGCTTACGATGTCGGCAGCCTGGTTCCACTGATAGAGGCCGGTGGAAATCTGGCCGTCAGCGGTGATCTTGCAGTAGCCGATGGCCTGCAGCTTGGTGCCGCAAGCGGAGAGCAGCACTTCGGCGCCGTCCTTGTTGAGCACCTTTTCCTGCTCCAGAATGGAGTGGCTGTGGCCGTCCAGCATCACATCGATGCCGTTGGTGGCGGCGATCACCTGAGTGCTCATCCAGGGAGAGGAAGCTTCGTCGATGCCCAGGTGAGCCAGAGCAACAACGATCTGAGCGCCTTCGGCGCGGGCGGCGTCAACGGCCTTCTGTACGGTGGCGTACAGCTTTTCGCCGGTGGTGTCGTTGGCAAAGTCATAGATGAAATTGCCGTTTTCATCCTGGAAATAGGTGGGGGTGGACTTGGTGAAGGTCTCGGGAGTGGAGATGCCCACGAAGGCTACCTTCATGCCGCTGAGATCCTTGATGATGTAGGGAGCGAGAACGGGCTCGTCCTTGAGAGCAAAGTTGCAGCTGATGTAGGGGTACTGAGCCTGATTGTTCACGATGTCCAGGAAACGGTCCATACCGTAGTCGAACTCGTGGTTGCCGGGGATGGCAATATCATAGCCCAGAGCGTTCATCAGGTTGACATCCACATCACCCTTGGTGATGGCGCCCAGCGCTTCACCCTGGATGGAGTCGCCGTTGTCAACCAGCACAACATCGTTGGTGGCGGCCAGCTGCTGCTTGAGGCCGTACAGACCGGTATAGGTCCAGCCCTGATCCACGCCGCAGTGTACATCGCTGGTGAAGAGGATCACGGTGTCCTTTACTTCACCCTCGGCAAAGGCAGCGCAGCCGAGCATCAGCATAGCAGCCAGAACGACTGCCAGCACGCGAGAGAGGGAAAGATTCTTCTTCATGGGTTCTCTCCTTTTTCTGTATTGGCATTCTCTTTGTGAAAAGGGATGCCTGATGACATGTATATTATAATAGGATGGATACCGCTTGTAAAGACGGAACGCGGCAAATGTTCCCGCTTTTTATTGACAAAAGTATTACATTGCATATAATAAAAATAGAATAATGGCTTATTGGTGAAAACCGGATCTTTCGGGGGAAAACGGTATGATGAAAAAGCGGATCTCGATCGCACTGTGCACAGTGCTTCTTATTGCTCTTTTGCCTCTTGGGGCCTTTGCCGTGCAGCAGGGGGATACCGTGAGCGTGACCATACGCGTGTCCACCTCAGCCTCCACGGTAAAGGTGCGGCTGAACTATGACGCGAATGTGTTTGAGTTTGCCGGCGCCGCGGGCGGCACGCAGGCGCCCGCCGGAAAGAACGGCCATTTCTGCTTCGGCAACGGCTCCGCACCCATCGGCAGCGCCTCGGGCACGGTAACACTGCGCGTGAAGGAGGAGGCGAAGGACGGCACCTACTATGTGGGCGGCACCGCGTTTGACTGCTATTATGCCGACCGCAGCCCCGCCTCCTGCTCGGTCAGCGGCGGCAGTGTAACGGTGTCCGCGAGCGGGGAGGACCCGAAGGAAAAGAAGGGCTCCGCCTACTCCAGCTCGCTCCCCTCCTCCTATGTGTTCACTTTGGCAGTCGAAGACGGGGAGACTGGTGAAACGGAGCAGCGCCCCGTAACGGTGGTATCCTACGGGCTTTCCGCCTGCAACGTGCGGCTGGACGGCAGGGATATGACGGTGAACGCGAAGGAGATCACCTTTTCGGAGGATGTTAAGGAAGATCACCGTCTGGCCATCGTGTGGGGGCCGAGCACCGGAAAGGTGAGCCTGCGCAAAACGGAAAAGCCCAAGAGCGCCATCCTCATCGAGGCGCAGACGGGCGTTGTGGTGCCTGTGCTGGCCCTGCTCAAGGATGTGGCGTATGTGGATTATCTGGGGCAGAAGGGCTTTATCCAGCTGAAGAGCCTGCGCTTCTATGCCCCCGGGGAATATACCGGCACCGCGAGCGTGTACAACAAAACGGCGGACGCCGTTTATCTGCGCCTCTCAAGAGACAACGCCTCCCAGAAGGTGTGCCGCCTTGAAAACGGCACCACGGTATATATCACAAAGGAATTCAAGGATTGGTACGAGCTGGACGCGAACGGCTGCCACGGTTTCCTGCTGAAGAAATATATTAAGGCTGAATAAGGGGGATGCGCAGCATCCCCTCGCGAGAAAGCATGGCGTTACATGCTTTCTCGCGTTCCATTCATTTCCTGTAAAAAGGCGCTTCCGGTGAAATGTATACACCGGAAGCGCTCTTTTTACGGCCGGAAATGAATATAGGCAGCGGCTTTCAGCCGCTCCTCGGCGACGCACATGTCGCCGCCTGCGGAATGGAAATCGAAGGGCTGCAGCCCTTCGATGCATCCCGAAGGAGGGACGGAGTTGCAGTCCCGAACAAAAGCGGGGCGGAGCCGCGCTTGCTTTCGATAACATTCATTTCCTGTAAAAAGGCGCTTCCGGTAAAATGTATACACCGGAAGCGCTCTTTTTACAGCCGGAAACGGATGACGGCAAAGGAGAGCATAGGGGGCTTTCCTTCACGGCGGTATTGCCTCAGAAATGAAAAAACCCCGTGCCCATGGCACGGGATTTTACTGCTCTCAGCCGATCTTGTTGATCGCTTTGGCGAGACGGGCCTTTTTTCTGTTGGCCGCGTTCTTGCTAATAACACCCTTGGCGGCCGCTTTATCAATAGCGGAGGTGGTGGCGCTCAGCTGCGCGTTGGCAGGAGCAACGCCTTCAGCCAGCGCGGCTTCAAACTTCTTAACAGAGGTCTTCACGCCGCTCTTCACCATGCGGTTCTGCAGATTTTTCTTCTCGCTCACCTTTACGCGCTTGATAGCAGACTTGATATTAGGCAACTTCCTTCACCTCCCGGTACATCTTTCGCTGGTAAATCAGCGTTAGATATTTTATCACGCCTTGCGGGAAAACGCAAGAGTTTTTTTATCAAAAATTTTCAGAAAGTGCTTGCAATTTTTCGCGTTCCCCTGTATAATGCTTAATTGGCACATCCTTGCGTCCTACACAAGGATAGGACGCCATAAGTCCATGAGGAGGTGAAAAAGTCATGAACAAGTATGAACTGGTTTTCATCATCGACTCTGCAGTGGAAGAAACTGCCCGTAAGGAACTGATCGAGCGCTACACCGGCCTGATCACTGCCAACGGCGGTACTGTAGACAAGGTTGACGAGTGGGGCAAGCGCCGTCTGGCCTATGCCATCAACTACAAGACCGAAGGCTACTATGTACTGGTATGCTTCCAGTGCGCTGCCGACCTGCCCCGTGAAATCGAACGCAACCTTCAGATTTCCGAGAGCGTCATCCGTTACCAGGTCGTAAGAGTGCTCGACAAGCGCAGCGTGGTCAAGCCCCGCGCGCCCCGTCCCGTATTCGCTCCCAAGGCCGAAACCATCGCTGAACCTGTACAGGAAGAAACCGCTTCTGAAGAAGCTGCTCAGGAACCTGTCATCGAGTAATGTGAGGGTGGAAGAATGAACAAGGCGTTTTTTATCGGAAATCTCACCCGTGATCCCGAACTGCGCACCCTTCCCAGCGGAGATTCCGTCTGCTCGTTCACCATCGCTGTGAACCGTCGCCGCCGCGCTTCTGCCGAAGCCGGTCAGCCCGAAGCGGATTTCATCCGTGTTACCGCCTGGCGTCAGCTGGGAGAGAACTGCTCCCGCTTTCTGGCCAAGGGCCGCAAGGTAGGTGTTGTAGGCACTGTGAGCGCATCCGCTTACATGGCCAAGGACGGCACTGCCCGCGCCCAGCTGGAACTGAATGCCGACGATGTGGAATTCCTGACGCCCAGAGGCGAACAGGGAGACGCTCCCGCTGCTCCGCAGCCCGCTTCCTTCGGAAGCGCTCCTGCCGGCGGAAGCTATGTGCAGGTAGACGATGAGGAACTGCCCTTCTGATGAGGGACATCGGGAATAAATGAAGGAGGATACAAGCTATGTCTGAAGATCGTGGCGATAAGCGTATGCGTCCCCGCGGACGGAAACCCCGCCGCAAGGTATGCGAATTCTGCGTGAGCAAGATCGAATATATCGATTATAAGGATGTTAACCGTCTCAGCCGTTCCGTGAACGAGCGCGGCAAGATCATGCCCCGCCGTATGACCGGAACCTGCGCCAAGCATCAGCGTCAGCTGAGTGAGGCCATCAAGCGCGCCCGTGCCATCGCGCTCCTGCCCTACTCTGTAGACTGATCACGGCAAAACAAAAGAACGCATGATATCATTCGTGCGTTCTTTTGTTTTGCCGGATTTTGAAGGAAGGCGAAGGATGGATGCTTTTCGTGACGGAAGGCATGTGTACCGGTTGTATAATAGAAAATACTTGACAAGTGTCAATATACGCCTGGAAGAATACTTGACAAGTGTCAAGATGAATTGAGAAAGAGCGGCACGAAGTGTTTTGACAAACGCGTAATAGAATGAAGCATAAGAAAAGCTCCCTTCATGGGGCAGACGGATGCTGTCCGTTATGAAGGGAGCTGCCGGCGCGGCTTGCCTTATTCCGCCGCGGTGAGCGATTCGAGCATCAGCACGGCGTCATCCGCTTCGTTTTCATCGGTGATGTTTTCCACCTTGATATCCAGCCAGCCCTGTTCGGTCAGGCAGGTCATGGCGAAGAAGGTGGTCTCGTCATCGTAGTAGATGATCATGGGGATCTCGGTATTTTCGGCAAGGAAGCCGTACCAGCCCAGCGTGCCGTAGTAGGACAGCATGTCCTCAAGGGTGTTTACGCCGCTGATGGCATCCGCCGCGTATACCTGGCACATCAGGGTGGAGAAGGCTTCATCCTCGCCCTTTGTCCACATCGCGGTCACATTTTCACCGGCATGGGTCAGGTCGCCCTCTTCCTTCTGCCAGCCCGCCAGTACAAAGAACGTGTACTTAACCTCGCCGGAATCATCCACGGCCTCCCAGTTGCCCAGGGAGACATCGTATTCATCCTTGATGATGAAGTTCATTTCGGTGTGGAATTTCAGCAGCGCGTCCTTATCTTCCTGCGTCACCTCGCTGCCGTCTGATTCGTGGCTGATGTAGGTGGTGATCTGGAAGCCGTTGTATACGCTGTAAAGCTGGGCATAATCGCCCTCCACGCCGGTCTCATCCACGATCAGCGCCTTGCTGCCCATGCCGGTTTCCACGATCTCGGTCCGGGGGGCGTTCCAGCCCTCGGTGCAGCTGGCGATATAGGCCGCGAGCTGTTCCTCGGTAAGGTCATTCAGGCGGGTAATGGCGGAATAGGCGGGGTCATCGGTGGGAATGATGGCGGTGGTGTAGGTGGCCAGCGTTTCATCCACGGGCACCAGTTTGATGATCACAATGCCGTTCTGCACATCCAGATCCATCAGATAGCCCTCAGGGCATACGATCTCCAGCGCGCAGGTATCGTCAAAATCCACAGTGACCGTGCTGCTTTCTTCTCCGCAGGCGAAGGAGAAAAGCATCATCGCGGCCATCAGTACAGCCAGAAGCTTTTTCATATCTCTTCCTCCTTAATCATCCGCAAGGGGGGCTACATTGGCGCGCAGGATGAACCCGACATACTGGGGCCCGTCCTCGCTGGGCACGATCACCTGCACCCAGTCCTTGCTCTGGGCGATCACGGTGACGCAGGTGTTGCACAGGTACTTTTCAATGTAGTTGGCCTCGGTGGTGGGGAACCAGCGAAGGTGTACATAGTTGGCCGGGTTTTTGGTGATGATGATGGCGTCGTAGGGCTCATCCAGATATTTGATGGCCTTGGCGGCGGCGTTGATGGAGGAGAAGGCGGGGCCGTCGGGAGAGGGCGTGGGAGCGGGGCCGGGCTTTTTGGTGGAGGTCATGCTGGTCATCACCCAGCCCACCAGCGTAACGCCCTCAACCTTGCAGCCCGCGGGTTTTTCGGTTTCGATGTAGGCCCAGGTCTTGTTTTCGTTGAAGCCCTTCACCAGCATTTCCTGCCCGTAAGGGATCTGTCCCAGGATCTGGCTGTCCTTGTTGGCCTCGGCGCGCACATTCAGCTTGCCGCCGTTGGCGGTTTTCACCCAGCGTTCCTCGTTCTGGTAGGCCAGCGCGGAGCCTGTGCAGAGCAGCAGAACGAGCGCCAAACAAAGCGAGAGAAGACGAATCACTTTTTTCATGTCATTCCTCCGTTCATTCCCGGCCGGATCACCGCCGGGCTTTTGCTGTATTATATGCCGTTTGTAACAATTTTGCAATAATTGAGTTAAAAATTAATAATTTGTTCAAAAATGCGGTTTACATGCTGAGCAGCACCAGCGCCGCCGCGATGATCGCCATCGCGATCCATTTGCGCGGCGTGAGCTTTTCTTTGAAAAGCAGCATGCCGGCGGCGCAGGAGAGCAGTACCGTGCCCACGCTGTAGGCGGGGTAGACGAGCGTGGCGGGCAGGGAGGAAAGGGAAAGCAGCAGAAAACGGGAGGAAAAGTAATTGGGCAGGCCGATCAGCGCGCCCCATAAAAGATCGGAAGCGCGGGGCTTTTTCTTTTCCGCGAGGCACAGCAGTACCGAGAGCACCAGCGCCATGACAAAGGTGAAAAGCAGGTACAGATCCTTTGCCCCGGCTGTGCCCAGACGGGAATACAGGTTGGCCATGCCGTCGGTGATGCCGCTCAGGCACAGCAGGGCGGGCAAAAGCAGGGCGCTCTTCAGGCCGTACCCGTGCAGGCCGCCCTTTTCGTACTGAAAAACCAGAATGGCCGCCGCGGCCAGCACAAGCCCCGCCGCGCGCGCGGGAAGCACCTGCTCCCCGAAGATCCAAATGGCGGTGCAGGTGGGAATGATCACGCCCAGCTTCATGAAGGTGGAGGATACCGCTACGCCGTTTTTCAAGATGCAGAGGCGGTAGAGCATGAAGCAGGCCAGATACAGCACGCCGGATATGCCGCCCAGCAAAAGCGCGGTGTCCGCGCCCTCACCGGCCGCCTTCACCCCGGAAAAGCCCGAGAAGGCGGCGGAAAGCAGAGCGCACAGCGCGTAGTTGGCGGCAAACATCCCCATCCGGCTGGTGATCTTCGTTTCGGCCAGGCGCATGATCACGGCGATCAGCGTGGATGAGAGCGCGGCAAGGATCAGAAAGAGCATAAGCTTATCTTCCTTTCAGGATGAGTATACGGCACTGTGTTTTCCGTTTCGCGATGTTTATGGCGGGGCGGATCACGCCGGGCAGCGCGGTTACCGCCCGTCCGAGGCATCCTCAGCAGGACCGGCGGTTTTTTTGCTTTCCGCGAGGGCGATCTCCAGCAGCTCGTCAAAGGTCATCTTGCCCATTTCGCGCACGGAGGAGGCGTCTGTCGGGTCGCGGCGGCAGATGGCGGCATAATCACAGTAGGTGCAGGGGGAATCGCCTTCGTCACAGAGGGGGGTCACATCAAAGTGACCGCCGGCGATGGCCGTGATCATGCTTCCCGCCGCCCGCTTGGTTTTTTCAAGCAGCGCCCGCATTTCCTCCAGCGTTGCCACCATTTTGTTGGCAACGAATTCGTCACTGTCTTTTTTCAGATACTGGGGCAGAGAGGCAATCTCTCCGCCTGTATCCATCAGGCGTACCACTCTCGCGTCCTTCAGCACCACGCCCTTCAGCCGCAGCTCATCAGCCAGCTTCTTTTCAAGCAGCTTCGGATCCTTGGGCTCGTCCACAAGGCTGTCCGCCACATGGAAATAGAAGGCGCCGGCGGGCAGAACGGATCTGTCCTTCACAAACACGCTTTCCGCCGCGGCCAGATAGATGAGCAGCTGCAGCTGCGCGCCCCAGAAGATGCGCTTGGCATTCAACTCCTTGGCGGAGGATTTGTAATCCACCACGCGCAGGTACAGCCCCTCATCGTCCTCATAGCGGTCGATACGGTCGATACGCCCCTGCAGCAGCGCGATGCTGCCGTCCTCCAGCGTGATGGGCAGGGCGGGCAGGGAGCCTTCCTCCTGAAAGCCGAAGCTTACCTCCTGCCCCGCGGGGCGGAAGGCGGAATACTGGGCTGTGCGTGTAAAGGTCCACGCCACGCGGCGCAGCGTTTTTTTGTAGCGCTCACCGGCCGCGCGCAGGCGCGCGCTTTCGCCCATGGGCTTTTTTGTGAGCATATCCTCCATCAGCGGCTTTACGGCGCGTTCCATCGCCTCATCGCATTCCGCTTTGGTGATGTTCGGCCAGCCGGGCAGCTCGGGCAGCATGCGGGTGAAGCCTTCCATCGCGTCATGGTAGAAGGTGCCGCTGTCGCTGGCTTCGATCTTCCATTCTTTGCGCTTTTCGGGGCGAAGACCCTGCGCCACAAAATATTTGAAGGGGCAGCGCGCGTAGTTTTCAAGCCCGCTCACGCTGAAGCGGCGCTCTGTAAACAGCCTTTTTGTAACATCCCGGGGCAGCGGAGGCTGCTCCTCCCTGCTCAGCGCCCGGCGCAGGGCGGCGGCTCTGCCGGCGTATTCCGGGGCGGTGCTCAGGTACTGCCAGGCTTCCTTCCATTCTTTGTCCGGCTGTCCGCCGCGCAGCATCAGGGGCAGGGTGTCCAGCGCCGGCAGCGGGGCCAGCGGCCGGGAAGCGCCCTGCGTGAGCGTTACGCCGCCCTCCTCCGCCAGCGCGGGAAACAGGGAGCGTACGCGGCCCAGCATGGAAAGGGGGCGCAGCGCGCGCCCGTCCGGGGCGCTCTGCGGGTGGGAAAGGATCAGCTTTTCTGAGGGGGCGGAAAAGATCTTCAGCAGGTCCAGCCACTTCATGGTGTCCTTTTCGGGGCCGGAAAAGGAAAGGTGTACCTTCAGCCTGTGCTCCAGCTCCTCCTTCTCCCGGTCGTTCAGCAGCTCCGAACCGGCGGGGGAAAGCAGAGAATCGGTAAGCGAGCAGGCAAACACCGCTTTTTTATCCGAAAGGGGAATGCCGCCCGCCGCGCCGCAGCTGACGCAGCCGGCGGTGGGAGGCAGGGAAGCCAGCTCTCTTGCCGCGAAACCGGCCTCCAGCACCTCCGACAGGGAGGCGGGGGTGCAGGGCATGCCGGAAAGCAGCGCCTCCGTCTGCTCGCACAGGGACAGCACGCAGCTCATCATCTGCGCCGTCTGCACGGCGCGGTCCGGGAGACCCGCCTGCTCAAGCTGCTCCGTGAGCGCGTTCAGCCGGCCCTCAAGATCGGCCTCTTTGATATAATTCCACAGCGCGTTAAGCCCCTTCAGCGTATCGCAGGGGGATGAAAAGCCCTGCTTCAGCGTTTCCAGCGGGGCGATCAGCTTTTTACGCAGCGGCTCGCATTCGCTCAGCTCCTTTTCGCTGCCGCGGAAGAAGGGCTGCGTGAAGGCACCGAAGCGGACGCCGTAGGCGGTGATATAGTTTTCAAACAGAAAACCCTCCTGCTCCGTGAGGGGGGAAAACCCGCTTTTGATCACATCCAGCACATCCTGCGGGTGAAAGCCGTCCGCCGCGCGCAGGCTGCCCAGAATGAACCGCGCTGCCCGGTGCGAGAGCGCGGGCTGCTTTACCGCGATGTACGCGGGCACCCGGTAGGCGTCGGTAACGGCTCTTACGGCGGCCGCGGTGGAGGGCGTGCCGTCAAACACCAGCGTCATATCGCCGAAATCCATGCCCTGACGGTTCATCACCAGCATTTTTTCGCAGATCAGGTGCAGCTCCGTGTGGGTGTTGGGCGCGGCAAAGAGGGAAATGGCCTGCGGCACATTCTGCCATTTGGGCGGGCGGCTGTCGGTAAGATGCTCGGAAAGAAAGCGTATTTCGGGATGCTTTCCCTCCCTGAGCGGCGGGATATAGCGCAGCTCGCAGGGGATGCCCGCCTTTTGCATTTGCTCCTGCATGCGCAGCGCGCTCATGCGTACGGGCGAATAGAGCTTTGCCTCCGTCATCTGGCAGAACACCTTCACCCCATACGCGTATCTTGCGCATTCGGCAAGCATCATGCCCATCTCGGCCGTCATGCTGTCAAAGCCCCATACGAGCAGCGCCGCGTTTTCAAGCAGACCGCTGTCGCCGAGGCGGGAAAGCATATCCCGCGTTTCGTCCTGACTGTCCGCGTAGCGGTCCCGCAGGGCTTCCGTATAGGCGGCGTACAGAAGGGCAATGTCCTTCAGCTTATCGCTGCCGGCATGCCGCTCCAACTCCTCCGGCAAAACGCCCGCCTGCTTGAACTGGGTGATCTCGCCGGCGATCTTTTCGGTAAAGCCCAAACGGCCCGCGGCGGCGCGGTAATAGACAAGGGCATCGGCGTTTTCCGTGATGACGCGCGAAAGCAGCATCTGCCGCCCGCAGCGGTCGATATGCGTAAGGCGGGAGGTGCCCGCCAGCTCCGCCACGCGGCTTTTCATGCGCGCGGGGCTCAGTACCTCTATGTCAAAAAAGCCGGGAAGACGAAGGCCGTACAGCAGCCGTCTCTCGGTATCCAGCGTATAGTGCCCCGGTACCAGCACCACCGTGCGGCGTTTTTCGCGCATGTGCTGCTTTACACAGTCCAGCAGCAGCTGCCAGAGCGCGTCCTCGTACCCTCCGAATATCATCATATGCCGTACCTCACTTACACCGCGCATACCGTTGTACACGCGATCAGCAGCTGGGCGATATAGTAGGTGCCCAGCGCGATATAACCGAATCCCCTGTTTCTTTCATCCGCGGCCACGCGGTAGGCAAGCAGGATGTCGCTCAGCGCGAACAGCGCCGTGCCGCAGATCGTGACCGGGTGCAGCGTGCAGGCCAGGCTGACCGTTATGACCTCAAGAAGAGCATAGAGCAGAAGCAGCACGCTGCCCTTTTTGCCGCCCTCGCGGCGGATGACCTTATAGAAAATGACAAACAGGCACACCGTGCCGGCGCACAGGATGGCCGCGCACACGATGTTTTCCGCGCCGGGGGCTTTGAGCACGCAAAAGGCCGCGCAGTACAGCAGATGCCCCGCGGCAAACAGGATGCCGCCGAACACGCGGTCATAGCGCAGGGCAAAATCCGCCGCGGCGCCGGTGAGCAGCCCCGCGTAGATCAGCCAGTGTGCTGTCTGCCCGCTCCGCAGTGCTCCCGCCATCGCGAAATAGGCGGCGCACAGCGTGGCGGCTGTTTTGAAAGCCGTGCTGACGGGCTTGGGGAAGCCTTCCCTTTCCTTTGTTTCCCGGTACAGCACGCAGAACACCGCCATCAGCACGAAGGTGATCGCGAGTAATCCCCAGGTTTCCTTCATGATGGATCCTTTCCGCTCCGCTTTCAGGGAGGGAGCGACGCGGGCTTACGCCTTCCCTAGGGTGTGTTTCTAAATTCAAAACGATGCATTTTCAGCATCTTTTCCGTCATTTCTGCGTTGTCGAACCTCGATTTACCTCCAGTAAACCTTCGGTTCTTCGCCTTGAACTGACGGAAAATCTGCTTGAAACTGCACATTCCTCATTTTAGAGACACACCCTAAAAGTTCCTTGATCTCTTCCAGCGTTTGGACAAAGTTTATTTTGTTCATCGTTTCCTTTTTGAACAGCCCCTTTTCCATCATGTGCTCAAGCTGCAGCTTCAGCCCCTGCCAGAAGCCGTCCAGATCGTACACGATGCAGGGCGCGTGCAGATGTGAAATGCTGATCTTGCTCATCACCTCGCTGATCTCCTCCAGCGTGCCGGTGCCGCCCGGAAAGGCGATGAACGCCTGCCCCAGCTCGATCATTTTTGTTTTGCGCTCCGCCATGGTCTCGGTCACGATCAGCTCGGTGACCTCGTCAAAATCATAGCCCGCCTCGATAAAAAACCGGGGCTCCACGCCGGTCACCCGTCCGCCGGCCGCGAGCACCGCCTTGGCCAGCTCGCCCATCAGACCGGCCTCGCTGCCGCCGTACACCAGCGCGTTTCCGCTCTGACCGATCCATGTGCCCAGCTCCCGTACGGCGGTCTTCAGTGCGGGGTCATTGCCGATGGATGCCCCCAGATATACAGTGATGTTCATATATGTATGTCCTCCTTCGAATAAAGTGGTCACGGCTGTCTGATGACCGGCCGGACGGATCTTCAAACACTTATTCTGCTCCGGGCCGCGGTCAGCGCGTTCCCGGTGCGTAAAAGTCACTCCGATTTCCATTCTATTCTATACCATTTCCCCCTCTGCCGCAACCTGAAAAAGCGGGAAGGACTTTGCCGCGCGACCGGCCTGAAAGATTCCGAAAAATTTCCTGCCGGTCCGCATGTCTTTTT
The DNA here is from genome assembly GCA_937886445.1 of uncultured Clostridia bacterium. Taxonomy (GTDB): domain Bacteria; phylum Bacillota; class Clostridia; order Christensenellales; family Aristaeellaceae; genus ZC3RG03. Next base: position 13,865 of record CALGBY010000089.1, read on the forward strand.
GTATCCCCTGCCGGTTTTGAGTCGTATATACAAGTGACCGGGCGAAGGACCGGCAGAAAAACAGGGAGGTGACAAGTTTGAAAATGTATACGGATCATCTTCAAACAGCCCATTGGTGCTCTTCCGGAGGGCGGACCACAGCGATGATCTGGTGGTAAGCCCCATACGGAACGCACATGAAACAACAAACACTGAAATGATGAAATACGACATGAAAGGAAGGGCAAAAACGATGAAAAACAATTTGAAACGGATACTTGCACTGCTTACTGCGGCCATATTGCTGCTGGCTCTTCCCGTCGCGGATGCGCTGGCATGGCACGAAGAAGGTGCCGTAGCAAAGACCGGCATACAGGAAAACGAGGAATACTACGGATATAACGCGGAAGCGGATTTCATGCACGCGGACGCGAACGGCGGAGCTTATTTCGGAGCCACTGTGATGCGCACCCAGGACGGCAAGGAGGTAGCGGGCTACGGCATGAACGTGGGCGCCGACGCCAAGGTGCAGGGAGGCCGGGTGGCCTGTGACATGAGGGCCGGCACGGAGGATTACAACACGCACGGCGGCGCGAACGCCGCGGTGGGCACGGCAAACGCCACAGCCAACCTGAATGTGGGCATGTACAACGGCGAGTTCGTCGCGAAGGGAACGCTGGGTGCCGAGGCCAATGTGGCGGAAGCGAACCTGAAGGGCGGCGTGACCATCGGCGGTGTGGATGTAAACGCCGGTGTGGGCGTGAAGGTAGGCATCGGGCTGAAAGCCCAGGCCGGATACATGGACGGACACTTCAAGGCCGAGCTGACCGCTGTGGCCGGGGTAGGATTCAATGTGAATGTGGATATCGATGTGGGCGCCCTTTGTGAAAAGGCCAAGGACGGCGCCGAATGGGTGGCCAAGGAAACAGCGAAGCAGGGCATAAAGACCACTGTGAAAGTGGTGGATAAGGTGGTCCGCTTCTGGAAATGGCTTACGGACTGACGAAACCCCGGCATAAATGATCAAAAGGATAAACGATAAAGAGCTTTTCGGGGCCCGCCGCGAAAAAACGCGGAGGGCCCTCTTTTTGCGGTGCGCTATGGCTTTTTTTCAAAATGCGGGTATAATAGAGATAATAAATCATCCTGCGGGGAGGGATCATCATGCCTGTAAACGGAACCGATTTTACTGTGGATCATTATATGCTCAAGGAACCCTTCTGCTCTTTTCTGCCCGGCATCGCCGGTGAAAGGGGCATTCCCCTGTGGTGCTTTTATGTAAGCCGCGGGCAGGGCATCTGCTCCTTCGGCCGGGAAAACAAGGCGGGGGCCATCATGGAATTTTACCCCGCCCATCAGGCCTACCGCAACACCGCCATCACGGGCTTTCGCACCTTTATGAAGGTGAACGGCCGGTATACGGAGCCGTTTGCCGATGCGGACCGCCCCCACAGCATGACCGCCGGCATGAATGACCTGTCCCTCTGCTATGAGGACAGCGAAAACGGCATCCGGGAAAGGGTGACCTACTTTATCCTGCCCGGGGAGCGGCTGGGAGCGCTTGTCAGAAAAACGGAGATTTGCAATATCTCATCCGGAAAGGAAGAAATAGAACTGCTGGACGGCGCGCCGGAGCTGATCCCCTACGGGATGAACCTGTTTGCCATCAAGGAAATGACGCAGACCGCCAAGGCCTGGCAGCAGGCGGATACCTCCCGTGAGGGCATTTCCTTCTTTGCCGCCCGCGCCTCCATGGAGGATAACAGCGATGTGAACGAGGTGACGGGCACGCGCTTCGCCTTTGCCTGCCGTGAGGACGGCACACCGCTTCATGTGTATGCCGATCCCCGGCATATCTTCGGCTGCGACAGCGCCATGCGCGCGGCGCGCGGCTTCCGGGATACGCCCTTTGACGCGTGGAAAAAGCAGGTGGAATGCCTGCAGAACCTGCTGCCTGCTGCCTTTATGGCGGACAGCTTCACGCTGCTTCCCGGAGAAAGCCGCGTGATGTATATGATGATCGGTGAGGCGGAAAGCCGGGAGCGCGCGCTGCTCCTTCACCAAAAGCTGATGAACGGCAAAACGCTGGAGGAAAAGCACCGGGAAGCGCGTCTGCTTACGCAGGATCTGACCGCCCGCGCCGCCTGCGAGACGGCCAGCCCTGTTTTTGACGCCTACTGCCGTCAGGCCTATCTGGATAACCTTCTGCGGGGCGGTGTGCCCCGCACCCTGCCCGGAGGCAAGATGACCTATCTGTACAGCCGCAAGCATGGCGACCCGGAGCGCGATTATAACGATTTCCGCGTGCGGGCGGAATATTTCAGCCAGGGCAACGGCAACTTCCGCGATGTGAACCAGAACCGCCGTTCGGATGTGCTTTTTGACCCGGAAACAGGAGACAGGAACATCCGCCTGTTTATGGATCTGCTGCAGGCGGACGGCTATAACCCGCTGGTGGTGGAATGCATCGCCTTTACGCTGAACGGCGGCGACAGGGAGCAGCTGCTCGCGCTTGTGCGCGAGGAGGACCGCGCGTATTATGACAGGCTGCTGTCCGCTCCCTTCACCGCGGGCGCGCTCATGATGGCCGCGGAGGATCATCCTCCGCTTTCGGGCAGCCCGGAGGACTTTTTCGGCCGGGTGCTTGCCCTCAGCGAGCAGACGGTGTCCGCCTCCTTCGGCGAGGGCTACTGGTGCGACCACTGGACCTATGATCTGGATCAGATCGAAAGCTATCTGGGCGTATTTCCCGAAAAGGAGGAGGAGCTGCTTTTCGGTGACGAGGGCTATACCTGGTACGAAAGCGGCGTGAGGATCCTGCCCCGCCGTCTGCGCTACCGGGAGACCGCCCGCGGCCTGCGCCAGCACGCGTATCTTGAAAACACAGGCCTGCCCTTCGGCAAAAATGTGCTGTGTGACCGGAACGGCAATATCCTGCACGCCACCCTTTTTGAAAAGCTGGTCACGCTGTGTGTGCTGAAGGCGGCAACGCCGGATATCGGCGGCATCGGCATTGAAATGGAGGGCGGCAAGCCCGGCTGGTATGACGCGCTGAACGGTCTGCCCGGGCTGCTGGGCTCCGGCGTATCCGAAAGCTGTGAAACGGTGAGGCTGTGCGCGTGGCTGCTGGAGCGGTGTGAAAAATACGGCCGCGGCGTAAGTCTGCTGAAAGAAGCGGCTGAGCTGTTTTACCGCGCCTCGGAGGTGCTTTCCTCCGGAGCGGACGCCCTTGAGCGTTGGAACAGGCTGAGCGATATCCGGGAGGACTACCGCGAAAAGCTGAAGAACGGGCTTTCGGGGGAAAAGGAAACGGTGCCCGTTTCGGCGCTTGCGGATTTTCTTGCCCGCGCCCGGAACGGGCTGGAGGCTGCTCTCCGCGCCGCGAAGGAGGAAAACGGCGGTCTTTATCCCACCTATTTCGCGTACCGGGTGACGGATTATGAAAAGGATGACAACGGCATCCGCGTGACCAAAGCAGAGCGTGTGCGCATGCCCGATTTTCTGGAGGGCCAGGTGCGCGCGATGAAGCTGGGGCTGACCGCGGAGCAGAGGGAAGCGCTTGCGGACAGCGTGAAAAACAGCGCCCTTTGGGACAGAAAGCTTGAGATGTACAAGGTGAACGCCGATCTGGCCTCCGCGAGCTTCGAGATCGGCCGCGCGCATGCCTTTACCCCCGGCTGGCTGGAAAACGAGAGCGTGTTTACGCACATGGCGTACAAATATCTGCTGGAGGAGCTGCGCGGCGGCCTGTATGAGCGCTTTGCCCGGGATATAAAGACGCAGCTGGTGCCCTTTATGGATGAAAATGTGTACGGGCGCAGCCTGCTTGAAAATTCCTCCTTTATTGCCTCCTCCGCCAATCCCGATCCCGTTATACACGGCAAGGGCTTTGTGTGCCGCCTGAGCGGTTCCACAGCGGAGTTCCTTTCCATGTGGCATATCATGATGCACGGGGAAAAGCCGTTCTGTGCGGAGGAGGGGCAGCTTGTGTTCAGGCCGCGGCCTGTGCTGCCCGCTGTGCTGACGGAGGGAAGGAATGAGATCTCGTGCGCGCTGTTTGCGGATACGAGGCTGTGCTACCGTGTAACGCCGGGACGGGATCATTTCCCCGGCGGGTATGATACCGGCAGCATCACCGTGCTGTTCAGGGACGGCACGCGGCAGGAATACACGGGCAGCGTGCCCGGCACGGGCGCGGAAAGGATCCGCCGCGGGGAAGCGAAGGAGATACGCGTTGAACTGATCATGAAGGCATAAGGCCATCTCCGCCCGGAAGCGCCGCGGAGGCGTACGCCCCTGTCACACCGGAATACCGTTTGCACTGTATCTTTACGGTATTCCGGTTGATTTTTGCCGTTTCGGATGATAGAATGCGTATGTTCCCGGAGCGGGAACGAAAATAAGATTCGTAAAGGCAGAGTAGCATTTTCCGCGTAAAGTGTTCATGGACGGGGAGTTGCCATGAAACGAAACGGCTGAGGTCGTGCGGTGGAAAACGCGCATCCCGCTGCTGTATGCGTGAAGGCCTCTGCGGATCGCGTCTGCCCGGAAAAAGGAGGCCTTTTTGTATGCCCGTAAATGAAAAAAGCGTCATGCCCGCGGAGGAGGAAAGTATCTTTTCCGCTTCCTACTGGAAATGCGCCGCCGGTATGCTGAAAAACACGCGGATGCTCATCTTTGCCGCGCTGATCATCGCGCTCAGGGTGGCTGTGAAGTTTTTCAAGATCCCCCTCGCGGCCGATCTTTCCCTCTCGTTTGACTGCTATGTGAACGCCGTCGGCGCCGTGGTGTACGGGCCGGTGGCCGCGCTGCTGGTGGGCGCCGTGAGCGATACCCTGGGCTGCCTGATCGCGCCGTCCGGGCCCTATTTCTTCCCGTTCATCTTTGTGGAAATGAGCAGCGGGCTGATATTCGCTCTGTTCCTCTGGAAAAGGAAATGCACGGTGAACCGTGTGCTGATGAGCAAATTTACGGTGAACTTTGTGTGCAATATCGTGCTCAATTCCCTGCTGATGAAGTGGTACTACGCGTGGCTGTACGGCACGGAAAAGGTGTACAACCTGCTCAATCTGGTGCGCATCGTGAAAAACCTTGTGCTGTTTCCGCTGGAGGCGGCGCTCATCTGCATGCTGTTTTCGGCTCTGCTGCCCGTGATGTCCCAGCTTCGCATGATCCCGAAGCGCTTTGCCTACAACCGCTATGACGCAAAGCGCCTGATCATCCAGATCCTGATCACCTTCGTTTTGTCTGTGGGGCTGGTGCTGCTGTATATCTTCTTCCTGAAGGACTTTGTGAAGGACAACAATATCAAGCTGTGGTGATGATCTGTTCGGAACACAGCCGGCAGTTTTCCGTTTCCTGTTTCGGGAACGGGGAAACGGCACGCAGGATCGCCTGAAGTGAAACAGAACCGCCGTGGTGATGCGGCGGTTTTTGTGTGCGCAAAATATACGTAAAAATTTTCCTGATCTGCTGCAAAAGCCTGTTCAGGTGCATCTATGTATATGCAGTACCGTAAACGGATGCCCCGCGCCCGTTCAGAAAATGAAATTTTGCAAAAATCTTCATCCGGGTGTCACAAACGGCTATCGAACGCGTCTTTATATATGAGGGGACCGAAAGGAGGGATCAATGGGGAAAAGGAAGAGATACTTGTGCTGCTTTGACGCGTGTTGTTTCCTATGTTGTTACTGTGCTTTATCTGTGGCGAAAACGCTTGCCGGAGGATCATATCCCGCCCCATAGCGACCGACCCGAACGGGCAGCAGGGTGCAGTACCTGAAAACCTGCGCGGCATTACAAGGCAGGAAACGCCGGTAAATGTAACAGCCCCCGGTGCCCCCGTTTGACCGGGCATGGCGGCGGTGATATAATCATTGCTGCGGCCAGTCCGCAGGCGCGGGCCGTGAATGCGAAGGACACTTCATACGGGGGAGGAAACAGGCATGACAAAAGCGGAAAAGGTGGAAAAAGCGCTGCGGGAGATGTATCCGCAGGCGGGTCCGGAGCTGAACTTTACCAATCCCTATGAAACACTGGTGGCTACCGTGCTTTCCGCCCAGTGTACCGATAAACGGGTCAATCTGGTCACACCGGCTGTTTTCCGGGATTTTCCGGATCCCGGGGCGATGGCGGCTTGTACGCCGGAAAAATTGTACCCTTATGTGAAAAGCTGCGGCCTTGCGGGAAAGGCGAAGAATATCGTGAACGCGTGCCGCATCATCTGCGAAAAATTCGGCGGTGAAGTGCCGCACACCATGGAGGAGCTGACCTCTCTTCCCGGCGTGGGAAGAAAAACGGCCAGTGTGGTGCTGATGTGCGCGTTTGGCATCCCCGCTCTGCCGGTGGATACCCATGTGTTCCGCGTGAGCAACAGGCTGGGCATCGTGAACGCGAAAACGGCGGAGGAGACCGAAAAGCAACTGAGGGCGCTCTATCCGGAGGAACTGTGGCGCGATCTGCACCATCAGCTGATCTTTCACGGCAGAAGGGTGTGCCACGCCCGCGGGCCGGAGTGCGGGGCGTGCGCGCTGAAAACGGAATGCGATGAGTATCAGAAAAACATGCAAAAAGATTGAAAAAAAGTGTTCGGCCGATTTTCAAGCAGCCCATTGGCACCTCATCTGGAGGATGATCCATACGGCTGATATGGACCGCTCATCATTTTATATTGCGTGATGAAGAACGGTGTGCTATACTGAAACAGGCGGAGGTCGACCCCGAGTGGCGCAAGGCGCGAGGGTGAGAAAGCCGCGAATAACATAGACCGGTCCTTGAAGAAGCGGAGACGGCGGATCTGCTTTGAGAGCGAAAGGAGGAAAGAAAGACACTTCAGGGGCCTGCGTATTTTTCGCGGGCCCTTTCATTTTTGAAAACACCGGAAGAGAGGCTGAGAAGGATGGATGAACGGATCGGATTTATCGGGATCGTGCTGGAAAAGCTGGAAAACGCGGAAACAGTGAACCGTGTGATCAGCGAATTTCACGATGTGGTCACGGCGCGTGTGGGTGTGCCGGACCGCGAGAACGAGCGGGGCGTGATCGGCCTGATCGTGAAGGGCGATAACCTGCGCATCGGTTCCTTTACCTCGCGTCTCGGCAATGTGGACGGTGTTACCGTAAAATCGGCTGTTACCAGGGCGAAAGGATAATGGAAAAAACCGCCGTTCCTTTCGCGGAAAATGAAAGGAGAAAAACGGAATGAAGGATCTGATGATAAAGCGGATCTGCTTTGTGTGCGCGCTGGTGCTGTGCTGCGTGCTTTGGACCCCGGCTTTGGCGGAGGAGGAAGGAGCGGCGCGTATATCCGTGCTGAAGGGGCCTACGGGCATGGCCTTTGCCCATATGATGGCCCGGGAAAGCGATGACCGCGTGTTTTCTGTGGCGGGAGCACCCGATGAGATCACCGGGCAGCTGCTCGGCGGCAATATCGATATCGCGGCGGTGCCGCTCAACCTTGCCTGTGTGCTGAACAGCAAGAGCGGGGGAGAGATCAGGATCCTGTGCCTGATCACCGGCGGCATGCTTTATGTGCTGGAAAACGGGAATACCGTTTCCGGGCTGCAGGATCTGAACGGGAAAAGCATTCTGGCGGCCGGTCAGGGTGCCGCGCCGGAATATGTGTTCAACTATATCCTGAACGCGAACGGCGTTGAGGCGGATGTGACCTGGGCAGCGGAGCAGACGGAGGTCATCTCGCTCGCGCTGGCCGGCAGGGCGGATATCGTGCTGCTGCCCGAGCCGCATGTGAGCACGCTGCTTGCAAAAAACAGTGATTTCAATGTGTGCCTGTCCCTGACGGAGGAATTTGATAAGGCCGCCCGGGCGGACGGCTATGAGAATGCCGAGATGCACATGAGCTGCGTGGTGGCGCGTCAGGAATATCTGGACGCGCGGCCCGACGCGGCGCGTGAGCTTATGACGGAGCTGGAGGAAAGTATCGGCTTTGCCCTTGCCGAGCCTGAAGCCGCGGCGGAGGAGATCGCCGCGGCAGGCATCATTCCCTCTGCCGATATCGCGCTGGCGGCGCTGCCCAACTGCGCGCTGTGCTTTATTTCCGGTGAGGAAATGCCTGAAAGAGCGCTGCCGATGATCGAGGTGCTGTACAACGCGAACCCCAGATCCGTAGGCGGGAAAATGCCGGATGAAACGCTGTTCGCTGTGATCCCGTGAACGGCGCGTGAAGAATAAATAAAGGCAGGGCTGCCGCGGAAAATTATACTGCGGCGCTCTGCCTTTTTGCTGTGCGCCCCTGCCGGTATGGGCGGGTGCGTCCCCCCTGCTATTTCAAAAGAACAGGGGCGAGATAGATCGGTTTGAATTCCAGCATGCCCTGATGGCCGATGTCCTTTTGCGAAAACAGCCATCTTCGGGAGACCACGCCTGAGTATTTTTCACAGAACGCGTCCATGGATCTGTGGCTGTTTACCGCGGCGGATTTTACCTCGACGGGGATGAGCTTGGTTTTATCGGTTATAAGGAAATCGATCTCATACGAATGGCTGGCGCCTGCCGGCATCCATGTATGGTAGCATACCTCCCGCCCGTTTGACCGGATGATCTGCGCGACTGTGTTTTCATACATATAACCCAGATCCGCCTCCAGCCTGTCACTCATAAGCTTCGTATAGATATCGGAGTAGGCTTTGCTTTCATGGTTGAACATCAGCGTGGTAAACAGACCGGTATCCGCTGTATATAATTTGAATACCTCCGGATCCCTGCTTTGCGAAAGCGCGATGCCGGGGTTGGTGATATTGAAGCAGGGGATGACGGTTTTGGAATCGATCAGATCCGCCAGCAATTCCGCGTCCTTCGTACCCTTCTTTTTACCGGTCGCCGCGGAAATGACATACCGTCTTCTCTTCAGAGCAAGCTGCCCCGGAATGGATTCATACATGGCGGAGATCCGCCCGGAGGGGTCGATCTTTCGGAAATCTGCCTTGTAAAGCTCGATGATCTCCCGCTTTACAAAGTCGATCCCGGAAAGATCCTTTCCTTCAATATATGCCTCGACGGCCTGCGGCATTCCACCCACCGCCATATACAGACGAAAATCCCGCATCAGAGCACGGTTGACCGCGTTTCCGATCGGCGTTTTCCGCAGGCTGATCTCCTGAAGCAGAGAATAGGTCTCCTTTCCGGCCGCCCACAGAAACTCCTCATAATCCATTGGGTATACCGGGATCCTGTATTCTTCCGATGGGATCACGATCCCCTTTACATTCTTTTTGATGGAGATCAGTGAGCCTGTCTCAATGTAGCTGTAGCGACCGTCCTTTACCAGATACTTGATCGCCTGACGGGCTGACGGCATCAGCTGGATCTCATCAAAAATGATCACGGATCTTCCGCGCTTCAGGCTGATCCCCGTGAGTGCCTGCAATTGCAGGAAGAAGAGATCAAGATTCGCGATGTCGTCAAAGATCGCCCTCATTTCCTTTGTGATATGCGCGAAATCGATGAGGATATAGGTTTCATATTCGTTTTTCGCAAATTCCTCGGCTATTGTGCTTTTTCCGACGCGCCGCGCGCCTTCAAGCAGTGCCGCGTATCGGTCGCTGTAGCTGTTTTTCCATTCGAGCAGCCGTTCATACGCTTTTCTTCGGAACACAGGATCACGCCTTTCTGATGATAATGCCTTTTCGCAGAATGATTATACAACAGGATTTTCGTTTTCGCAATATGGCGGAACATGAAAAACGCCGTTTTCGCAATACTTTGACGTGAACTGCGGAAACGGGCCCCGTTTCGGATCGCCCGCGGCGGCAATATGAACGGCGCGTGAAGGAAAAAATAAAGGCAGGGCTGCCGCGGAAAATTATACTGCGGCGCTCTGCCTTTTTGACGGGAAAATCACCTGTAATTGTTGTTTTGCTTTGAAAACAGCCGTTTGATGCTCAAACCGAGCTTGCGGAAGAACATTTTTACATCGTAGGGGAAGAACAGCACGATGGGCACAAGGCTGAGCAGGATGAGCGTGAATTTGCCCCAGGCGGTATAATAGCCGGTAAAGCAGTCCCGGATCTCCAGCGCGATATAGATCGCGTCCAGCAGAGCCAGCCACTTTACCTTGAGGGGCAGCACGAAGAAGAGCATCATTTCCGCCTCGCCGTACAGGATGGCAAAGGCGAAAAACATGGAATAGTGCAGATAGTAGTTGGTGCAGGTGCCGAAAATGAAGCCGCACGCGATGTTCAGCAGCGTGCCGATGAGATAGTAAAGAAAGAAGCGCGAGCTGCCGAGACGCCCTTCAAGGGAGGTGCCGATCATCCAGATCAGGTACAGGGAAAGCAGTTCAAAAAATAGGTACATACCCGACGCGGGATACTGCGGAATGAGGATAAAGGTGATCACGCGCCATATCTGCCCGCTGAGGATCAGACCGCGGTCAAAGTAAAACCAGGCTGCCGCCGGGATGCCCATAAGATCCAGCACGAATACCGCCGCGGTGGAAAGCACGATATACAGCATCAGGTTTTCCACACCGAAACGGTCCAGTTTTCTTTCAAGCATGCGTATAAATTTCAAAGTATTCCTCCTTATTCGCTGTCGCGGTCATTTTCCGCGCCCTCTTTTGGCGCCGGGGTCTTTTCCCACAGGGCGCGCTTGCGCTCCGCCATTTCATCCGCCCGGGCGATGTAGTGGCACACATCGCTCACATTGGGAGCGCGCTCGATGTGCCCGCGGGGCGGGAACAGCCGTTTGCTGATGCCGCCCGCGCCCAGGGCGATGATATTGCCGGTCTCCTCCATCATATCGATGTTGTACACGCAGGCGTGATCCGGCAGGGCATAGCCCACATTTTCAAGGTTGCCCGCCATGTATTTCTGCCTGTACAGGTAATAGGGCAACATGCCGCGCTCCCTTGCCTCTTTTTCACCCGCGCGCACCATCTGCGCCGCCATTTCGCCGTCGGGCAGCTTTGCCTCCCACAGGTGCAGCAGGGAGGAGTGCTTGATGGAAAGGGAGTGTACGGTAAGGCTTTCGGGCGCGAGGGAGCGGCTCCAGGCCAGCGTCTGCTCAAACATATCAAGGTCCTCTCCCGGCAGACCGGCGATCAGATCCATATTGATGTGGTGAAAACGGAGGGAGCGGGCCAGCGCGTAGGCGTCCTCCGTCTGCTTTCGCGTATGCGCGCGGCCGATCAGCCGCAGGGTCTCATCATGCATGGTCTGCGGGTTGATGGAGATGCGGGTGACGCCCTGATCCCGGAGCAGGGCCAGCTTATCCCGGTCGATGGTATCGGGCCGGCCGGCCTCCACGGTGATCTCCCCGCAGTGCTCATAAAGGGGCTTTGCCTTTTTGAGTACCCTTTCAAGCAGGGGGAGGGGCAGCGCGGTGGGGGTGCCGCCGCCCATATAGAAGGCGCGGGGGCGCAACCCCTTTTCGGCGATCAGGCGGATCACGCCCTCCGTTTCCTTCTCAAGGGCTTCGGTGTAGGGCTCAAGCTGCCTGCCCTTTCCCACTTCGCCGCTCAGGAAGGAGCAGTAGGCGCAGCGTGTGGTGCAGAAGGGGATGCCGATGTAGATATCTACCTCGTCCTCCGCGGGGCGGGAAACGCGCTCCTGCACGGTCAGGATATCACGCAGCAGGCGCACCTTTTCATCCGATACATCAAACAGCGTTTTCATTTCCTCACCGGCCTCCGCGGGCGAAAGCCCGCGCTCCAGCGCCATATACATCAGCCTTGTGGGACGTATGCCGGTAAGGCTGCCCCAGGGCGGCGTGCGCCCGGTGATCGCCTTCATGCAGTCATATACGCCCAGCTTCAGCTGGCGCTTGTGAAAGCGCTTGTCCTCCAGCGCGTCGCCGCAGACGGGCGCCGTATGGGAGGCGGTGTGCCCGCCGCAGCGCACCGTTACCGTGCGGATGCCGTTTTCCACCGTTTCCTCAGCCTCGATCACGGTATCCCCGCCCGGAATGCCGATCAGCATTTCCAGGCTGCCGAAAAACACGCGCGCCACATCGGCCGCGTCATTGGCAAAGGAAAGAAGAGGAGACGGAAGAAGCAGGGAGAGTTTCATACTGAACAGGTCACCTTTCGTCGTTGATATTGGCGCTTTCACCGTGCCCGGGATAGAAATCGGGGCTTCCCTCCGAGTACAGCAGACGCCGGAGGGAAAGCATCAGATCCCGCATGCTGCCGCCGGGCAGATCCGTACGGCCGAAGCCGCGGTGGAACAGGGTGTCACCGGTAAACAGGCAGTCCTCAACACGGTAGCATACACTGCCCGGGGTGTGCCCCGGCGTGTGCAGAACACGGAACTCGAGCCCGCCCAGCTTGAGTACATCGCCGTCCCTGACGGTGCGCGTGGCGCGCGGACGCGGGCTTGGGTCTTCCATCAGCGCTCCGGCGTTTTTTTCGGGATCGCACAGCATTTCCGCGTCGGCCTCATGGATCACCGTTTCTGTTCCGGCAAAGGAGGAAAGCGCGCCGGTATGGTCAAAATGCCCGTGCGTAAGCAGGATGGCGGCGGGCGGAGTGCCGCACAGCGCGCTCAGGATGCGTTCTCCCTCGGCACCGGGGTCGATGATCACGGCGGGAGAGGTCTCATCCTTTTTCAGAATATAGCAGTTGGCCTGCAGAGGGCCTACAGGCAGTGTTTTGATCAGCATCGTACAGCACTCCTTACCGGGCCGCGGCTCACTGTTTTTGTCAGAACAGCTTGCGGCTGTCCAGAAGGATCGTGACCGGCCCGTCATTGACAAGGCTTACCCGCATATGCGTGCGGAACACGCCTTTTTTGGTTTCAACGCCCGCCTTTTCCGTTTCCGCGCAGAACAGCTCATACAGCCGGTCCGCCTCCTCAGGCGTCTCCGCCGCGGTAAAGCCGGGGCGGTTCTGCCCGCGGGCGTCGCCGAGCAATGTGAACTGGCTTACGCACAGGATGCTGCCGCCGGTATCCTTTACGGAAAGGTTCATTCTTTCGTTTTCGTCTTCAAAGATCCTCAGCTTCACGCATTTCCCGGCAAGGTATACGGCGTCCTTTTCGGTATCGCCCTTTTCAACGCCCAGCAGGATCATCAGGCCGTTTTTGATCTCGTTTACAAACACGCCCTCGCTGTCCACAGCGGCTTCGCTTACTCTTTGTACTACCGCGCGCATCTTTCTTTTCTCACTTTCGTTTATTCATGGATCTCGGGGTTCATCTGCAGGATCAGCCCGCTGAAAAACAGCAGCAGCACAGGCGGCAGACACAGCCAGAAGGACAGCAGATTGTTGATCGTGATGATCAGCACCGGCAGCACGATACTGCCCATGAACAAGCCCTGCAGCAGCGGCTTTGGGGGTTCATTTTTCATTATCTGTCTGTCTCTCACCAGCTTGCATATGATCCCGCCTGCAACGATCAGTGCTCCTGCCGTAAGGATCAGCCCGGTCGCCTTGTCCTCCGGCAGGGAGGAGGAAAGCAGGATGCCGGTGCAGTATACCGCCGCGCCGAGCGCCCCCGCGATAAACAGGGCGTCCAGTACGAGGCGCGCGGTGAGTACCGCTTTTCTCGCTGTCTGCATCTTTTTCAGCGTGAGCAGCGCGGTGAACAGGCACATCACGCCTCCGCCCGCAAGCCCTGCTCCGACGGAAAAAAGCAGTACGGGCGGCTTGTATGACGAAAAGAAGGCCGCATAGACGCCCAGCGCGCACAGCACTGCGCAGGCTGCCGTGAGCAGCCCCGCCCTTGTTTTTTTAAGCCCCTTCAGGCGTTTTTCCTCCGCTTTGGTGTAGCGGTCTTCTTCATCAAATCTCATAAACAACCTTTTTCACAGTATAATATCAAGCAAACTTACCTGGGGTATCGGGGAACGGTCAGTTCCCCGATGGTGATCGTACCGGCCGGCTTTGCCGGACGGTGCGGGGTATTTTCATGTCGGAGCGAGCGCAGCGAGACGACAGAATGAAAATACATACCTTGCGGATCTTACGCCCGGGAGCGCCGCCGCACATTGTGCGGGGCGCGAGAGTAAGATCCGTACCGGACGGAGGCCGGTAACGCCCGGCCTCTGTCCGAAAGCGCAGCGCTTATTCCGGATTGGCGCTTCTGAACGCGTCGATCACATCGCCTCTGGACTTCAGCTTGGCGAGCAGCTTATCCAATTGATCCTTCTTCTGTACCTCAAGGGACATGAAGAGGGACTTGGTACGGTTTTTGTTTACCTTCACCTTCATCGCGGTGATGTTCAGCCCCAGCTCATCCACAAATACGGTGAGCTTCGCGGTGAGGGAGGGCTGGTCGCTGCAGATGATCTGCACGGTGGCGGTAAAGCTGCCCGTGCCGTCATTGGCCCAGGATACGGGCACGGCGCGTTCCGGCTCGGAATGCAGGGCGTTCACGCAGTCTGCCTTGTGTACGGTCACGCCGCGGCCTCTTGTGATATAGCCTACGATATCATCTCCCGGCACGGGGGTGCAGCAGTGGGCAAAGCGCACCAGCATGCCGCTCTGGCCGTGAACGAAGATGCCGTTGGAGGGCCTTCCGGTGCCGGCGGGCACTGCCTGAGGCACAGGGGGAAGCTCCTTTTCGGGCACGCCGTCCCGCTTCTGCTTTTCCTCTATCAGCTTGCCCATCACATACATCGCGGTCACGGCGCCGTAGCCGATGGCGCCGTATACATCATCGGGCTCCGAGAAGGCGTATTTTTTGAGCAGCGGCTCAAAGAGCTCGGCCTGGGTGTAATCCTGCAGCTTCACGCCGCGCCGCTTTGCCTCATGCTCCAGCATATCCCGGCCCTGCTGCACATTTTCCCCGCGCAGCTCTTTTTTGATATAGGCGCGGATCTTGGCCTTGGCCTGCTGGGTACGCACGATCTTCAGCCAGTCCATGCTGGGGCCGCGGCAGGAGGACGAGGTGATGATCTCCACCCGGTCGCCCGTTTTGAGCTCGGTATCCAGAGGCACCATTTTGCCGTTCACCCGGGCGCCGGTGCAGGTGTTGCCCACCTGGGAATGCACGCGGTAGGCAAAATCCAGCGGGGTGGCGCCGCGCTGCATGCTGATGATATCGCCCTTGGGGGTAAAGAGGAACACTTCCTCGGAGAAAAGGTCGGTCTTCAGAGAATCGATAAACTCATGGCTGTCACGGGTCTCGCTTTCCCAGTCCAGGATCTGGCGCAGCCAGTACAGCTTTTTATCCAGATCATCGCCCGATCTGCCGCCCTCCTTGTACTGCCAGTGGGCGGCGATGCCGTATTCCGCCACCCGGTGCATATCCCAGGTGCGTATCTGGATCTCAAACGGGAAGGGCAGCGTGCGCCCGCCGATGACCGTGGTGTGCAGCGAGCGGTACATGTTGGCCTTGGGCACGCTGATATAATCCTTGAAGCGGCCGGGCACCTGGTTCCACATCGTATGCACGATGCCGAGCACCGTGTAGCATTCCGGAATGGTATCCACGATCACGCGGATGGCGATCAGATCATAGATCTGGTCAAAGGGCTTGTTCTGGATCATCATTTTGCGGTAGATGGAGTACAGATGCTTGGGACGGCCGTCGATATCGTAATGCAGGCCGGCCTCATTCAGCTGCTGGGAAAGCTCGCTGATCACCATTTTGATGTTGTCCTCGCGCTCCTGCCGCTTCATGCCCACCTTGCGGGCCACCTCCTGATAGCCCTCGGGATCGATATAGCGCAGGGAAAGGTCCTCCAGCTCCTGCTTGATGGCGTATACGCCCAGCCGGTGCGCCAGCGGCGCGTAGATATCCAGCGTTTCATGCGCGATGGCGATCTGCCTGTCGCGCGCCTGAAAATGCAGGGTGCGCATATTGTGCAGCCGGTCCGCCAGCTTGATGAGCACCACGCGGATATCCTTGCTCATCGCGAGGAACATCTTGCGCAGGGATTCCGCCTGGCATTCCTCACGGTCGGCAAAATCCAGCTTGTTCAGCTTGGTCACGCCGTCCACCAGCCGCGCGATCTCCTCGCCGAATTCCTGACGGATCACCTCCGGCGTAACGCCCTCGCAGTCCTCCACCGTATCGTGGAGCAGGGCCGCCGCGATGGTGGGCGGGTCGATCATGATCTCGGTGAGGATGCTGGCCACATACAGGGGATGCACGATATAATCCTCGCCGCTCTTTCTTTTCTGCCCCTGATGCACGCGGGCGGCAAACTGATAAGCCTTCTCTACGGTGAGATGGCTGTCTCCGGGATAGTATTTCTGAACTCTGGCGGATATCTCCTCCGGCTTCAGGCTCGCGTAAGCGGTGTATGCCATAACGCGTTCCCCCCTTATTTATAAGGGAAACGCTGATCGGTTCGGCAGGCTCATCTGCGGCGCCTTTTGCACGATCTGCTGACCGCGAAAATCTCGATTTACCGCCGGTAAACCTTCGATTTTTGCGGCCGCATTCTGTACAAAATTCATCCGCATCTGAACCTACCTCATTTGATCAGTGTTTCCTGAGCAATTCAGAAGATCGTACAGCGGGTCGTGTCGGGGATCATTGTCCCTGTGCGGGTCTGCCTTTACGGGGCAGACAAGGAACGGTGCAAGCTCAAAGGCGCACAGTTTCATATCGCGCAGGATGTACAGCCCGGACAGCGCCGCCGGCAGCGGCAGCCGGGCCGCGGCCGCCAGCGCTTCAGCGCTTGAGCAGGCCTTCCCGGCCTTTTTGACCGCGATGAGCAGCCCGCGCAGCTCCTCCACCGATACCCGGAAGGAGGAAAGCGCCTTTGTCAGCATCGCGCTGCGCGTGCACACGGTCACCTGCGCGCCCGTTTTTTCTTCCCAAAGCTGTTTTTCTCCGCTGCACATTTCCCCGTCGTAAAGGATCAGGCGTTCAAACGGCGCGGTCACACTGCCCGCCGTGCCGCCCAGCAGCAGTGAAAAGTATACCCGCCTGTCTGCGGCGGCAAAGCGCAGGATCTGCGCCTCCGGGTATTCCTCAAGCAGCTTTTCGGCGCTGCGCCTCGTGCGGCAGACGACGCATACGCCCTGCTTTCCGGCGTACAGCCGGAGCGCGTCCTCCGCGCTTTCGGCGGGAGCGGCTTCCTGACTGCGGTATTTTTCGTCCGCGAGCACAAGCAGATCCTCCAGAAGGGCGGTCTGCTCCCGGATATCCTTTTCGGGCAGGGAGGCGGCGCTTCTGATCGCCAGTACCTGCATTTCGGGCACCGCGGTGCCGCGGAAAAGATTGAGCTGGGGCAGTATCAGCAGGTCGTTCCTTTCACCGGCTGTTTCGGCGGAGGCGCTCATGAAATAGGCGATGCCGTCCCGCTTCACACTGCCCTGACGGAAGGCGCATTTCAGGTGCTGCCCTTCGCTGCCCACCGGGCGCAGGGATACCTTTTCGGCGTTTCTTACCAGAAAACGCGGTTCGGGGTTGCCCGTACCGAAGGGCGCGAAGCTTTCCGTAAGCCGGATGTTTTCCTCTGTGATATCGGAAAGGGCGATCTCGCTGTCATACTCCATGCAGGGCATCAGCTGCCGCCCCTGCAGCTGCTTTTCCACCTCGTCCGAAAGACGCTTGCGGAAAAGCGGGGCGTTTTTGGCCTCCATGGTCATGCCGGCCGCCTGTTTATGCCCGCCGAAGCGGATGAACAGATCCCGGCAGCCGGAAAGCGCCTCATGGATATCCACACCGCCCGCCGAACGGGCGCTGCCGGTCATTTTATCCCCCTGTACGGCAAGGATCACCGTGGGATAGCCGGTATCCTGGGCGATCCTGCCCGCCGCCAGCCCCGCTACGCCGCTGTCCCAGCCGTTTTCCCACAGTACGATGGCCCTGAGACCCGCCAGATCGTAATCCTCAAGCTTTTCCTTCGCCTCGTCGTATACCTGCTTTTCGGTCTCCTTTCGCAGGTCGTTCAGCTGCTGGGTGCGGGCGGCAAGCTCCCGCGCGGCAACGGTCTCCCGGCAGGTGAGCAGTTGCAGCGCGATCTGGGCACTGTCCACGCGCCCGCAGGCGTTGATGCGCGGAGCCAGGCGGAAGGATACGTCCGAGGAGGTAAGGGGGGCTGTAAGCATGGCCGCGTCCATCAGGGCGCGCAGACCGGCGTTTTCGGTATGCTCGATGGCCTTCAGCCCGTTGGCCGCGATCACGCGGTTTTCACCTGTGAGCGGCACCATATCGGCAAAGGTGGCCAGGGCGCACAGGTCCAGCAGCTTCAGGGCCGCGCGTTTTCCGCACAGGGCTCTGGCCAGCTGCCAGGCAACGCCCGCGCCGCAGTAGTATTCAAACGGCCAGCCGCCCAGCGTGGGGCATACCAGCACATCAGCGGGCGGCAGCACATCGTGGCGGTGGTGGTGATCCGTCACGATCACCTTCATCCCCTTTTCCTTCGCGTAGGCGATCTCGTCCACCGCGGTGATGCCGTTATCCACCGTGACCAACAGCTTTGTTTCGGCGCTGATCATATCCACCGCGTCCCTGTTCAGGCCATACCCTTCGCCCTTCCGGTCCGGCAGGTATACCTTGGGAACGATGCCGCAGTCGCTGAACGCCTTGGTCAGGATCGCGGAGGCGCATACGCCGTCCGCATCATAATCGCCGTAGATGACCACCGTTTCTCCCTTGTGCATGAACAGCAGCCGTACGGCCTCCTTCATGCCGGGCAGAGAAGCGGGATCGGAAACCGAGGAGAGCGAAAGATCACGGAAGGCGGCAAGCTTTTCATCCGTGTCGATCCCCCTGCCGCCCAGCAGCTCCGCGATAAAGGGCGGTATGCCGTGAAGCGCGGCGGCGCGCCCTCTCTTTTCAAAACGGATCATTCCGTCATCCTCCGATTTTTTTCATTTCCGCGGCGCGCGCGTTTATTTGGTGAACCGTGAAAGCAAAAGCGTGATGCCGTATACGACGGCGGCCCACAGCACGGTGGCGGCTCCCACGCCTGTATCCAGCGCGAAGGCCGTGAACAGCCCCGCCACACCGCAGAACAGGCCGATCAGCACCGAAAACAGCGCGTGCTGCGCTGCCGTGCGGCTGATGTTGCGCGCGGCCGCCGCGGGAACGATGAGCAGCGCGTTGATAAGCAGCACGCCCACCCAGCGGATGGCCAGCATGACATCCACCGCCACCAGCGCCACAAAGATATATTCCATCAGGCGGGTGCGCACGCCGCGCGAAGCCGCGAGCGCCGGGTTGACAGCGGTGAGCAGCAGGCGGTTGTAGATCAGCATCCACAATATGACGCCGGCTGCCAGCGCGACCGCCAGCCATATCAGATCCTGCTCCGTTACGGCCAGGATATCTCCGGCCAGCAGGGAGGAATACTTGGAGAAACTGCTCCCGCGGGACAGGATGAACAGGCCCAGCGCGATGCCGGTGGAGGAGAACACGCTGATGGTGGTATCGGCGCTGGTCTTGCCCGAATGGTTGATGGAAATGATACACACCGCCCACAGCACGCCGAACACGATCAGGCTGATCAGCTCGTTTTCAATGCCCAGCAGCAGGCCCAGACCCACGCCCGCCAGCGCGCTGTGCCCCAGCGCGTCCGAAAAAAAGGCAAGGCGCTGGTTGACCGCCATCGTGCCCAGCAGAGAAAGCAGGGGCGTGAGCAGCAGCAGGGCTACCAGGGCGTAACGGCAGAAGGAATACTGAAAAATGTCAAACACGACCGCTTTCCCCCTCATATCCGTTTCTGGCTCCGGCCGGAGGATAGGCGCGTTCAAACGCCTCCGAGGCAAATACCTCCTCCGGTGTACCGTCGCAAAGGATGCTCTTTTCAAGCAGCGCCACGCGGTCCGCGTAGCGGCGCACCAGCTCCCAGTCATGGGAGACCAGCAGGATGGCCATATGGTGCTTCTCCTTCAGCTCGCATACCAGCTGCAGGAACAGCGAAAGCCCGTTCTGATCCACCCCGCTGACCGGCTCATCCAGTATGAGCAGGTCCGGCAGGGGAAGGAGGGCCATCGCGAGCAGCACACGCTGCAGCTCGCCCCCGCTCAGGGCTCCCAGCCGGCGGTCGATCAGCTTTTCCGCGCGCGCGGCGGTCAGCGCTTCCAGCACCCGGGCCCGTGTTTTTTTGCTCACGCCCAGCCATACAGGCCGGCTTGTGAGCGTGGAGGCGATCAGATCGCACACGGTGACGGGCATCTGGCGGTCAAAGGGCAGCTGCTGCGGCACATAGCCGATGCGGATGCCCGGAAAATCGCGCCCGTGCTCATCCATATGGCGCACGGTGCCCGTATAGGGGATCTCATTCAGCATGGAACGGATCAGCGTGGTCTTTCCCGCGCCGTTCGGCCCCACCAGCGCGGTGAGCTGCCCGCAGTGGATGTGCAGGTTGACATTGCTGAGCAGGGTATCCCCGCCCAATATGACGGATACATCCTTCAGCTCGATCCTGCACAGGCAGCATTCGCCGTGCTCGTGCAGATGGAAGCCGGAATGCTCATGTTCTTCGTTTTTCACAAACTACCTCTGTTTACAGTATGCCGGGCGGGAAGACCCGCCCGGCTGTTTATGTTCTGTGACGGATGAATCTGTTTACTCTTTGTCCGGCTGGTCGGGATCGAATTCGCCGATCTCCTCACCCTCGTCCTGAGGGGCGACGGGCTTCAGCTCGGTGCGGATCTGCGCCTCGATCTCATCGCGGACCGCGGGGTTGTTCTTCAAAAACTCGCGGGCGTTGTCCCGGCCCTGGCCGATGCGCTGATCCTTATAGGAGAACCAGGCGCCGCTCTTGTGGATCAGATCCCTCGCGACGGCCATATCCAGAATGGTGCCCTCGCGGGAAATACCGGTGCCGAACATCAGGTCGAACTCGCAGGAGCGGAAGGGAGGTGCCACCTTGTTCTTGACCACCTTCACCTTGGTGCGGCTGCCCACCACATCGGTGCCGTTCTTCAGCTGCTCACCGCGGCGGATCTCAAGGCGTACGGAGGCGTAGAACTTGAGAGCACGGCCGCCGGGAGTGGTTTCGGGGTTGCCGTAGATCACGCCTACCTTTTCACGCAGCTGGTTGATAAACAGGGCGATGGCGCCGGTCTTGCTTACAACGCCGGCCAGTTTGCGCAGCGCCTGGCTCATCAGCCTGGCCTGCAGGCCCACAAAGCTGTCGCCCATTTCGCCGTCGATCTCGGCGCGGGGCACCAGCGCGGCCACGGAGTCGATCACCACGATATCCACCGCGCCGGAGCGTACCAGCGCCTCGGCGATCTCCAGCGCGTCCTCGCCGGAATCGGGCTGGGAAACATACAGTTCATCGATGTTCACGCCCAGGTTTTTCGCGTAGGCGGGGTCCAGCGCGTGCTCCGCGTCGATAAAGGCCGCGGTGCCGCCCTGCTTCTGCACCTCCGCCACCACATGCAGGGCGACGGTGGTCTTACCGGAGGATTCGGGCCCGTAGATCTCCACGATGCGGCCCTTGGGGATGCCGCCTACACCCAGCGCCATGTCCAGGTCCAGACAGCCGGTGGGCACGGTGTCCACCACCATCTGTGTTTTCTGTCCCAGCTTCATCACGGTGCCCTTGCCGAACTGCTTTTCCAGGCTGCTCAGGGCACTTTCCAGCGCACGCTGGCGCTCCAGCTTATCCATGTCCATAACGGGGGTCTCCTTGACTTCCTTTACCTTTGCCATTGCTTTTCTCCTTTATTTTGTGTGATCATTGCCTTTGTTTATCGGCGGCAAATACGCCGCGGCCGTTCCACAGGTAGAGCGCACCGCTCACAACGGTCATGATGCCCATCAGTACGAGCAGGGTGACGGATACGGGGGCGGGCAGGTCAAAGAGCATGCTGAGGATGCTGAGCAATTGCAGCACGGTCTTCACCTTGCCCCAGATGCCGGCGCTGATCACCGTTCCCTGCCCGGAGGCGATCATACGCAGGCCGTCGATCAGCAGATCCCGTGCCGCTACGATGCACACCAGCCACGCGGGCGGCGTAACGGCAAGCCTGCCGCTGCCGGCCGCGGTCAGCATCACGAAGGCGGTGAGCACCAGCAGCTTATCGGCTACCGGATCCAGAAATTTTCCGAACACCGATACCGCGCCGTACTTTCTGGCCAGATGCCCGTCCAGATAATCGGTAGCGGCGGCTAGGGCGAACAGGATGCCGGCAGCGGTGTATTTTTCAAACGCGCACAGCGCCACGATGGGGGGAATGAGCAGCATGCGCAGCACGGTGAGCACATTGGGAAAGCTTTTCTTGTCGTATTTCATCCGGCTGCCCTCCTCACAGGAGCACTCTGGCTGTCAGGTCGTAGGTATCGGCCTGAATGATCTCGGCGTTCACAAAGGTGCCTTCCTCCGTGGGCAGCTCCGAAACGAGGCGGATCACGCCGTCCGCGTCCGGGGCTTCGCGCTCGCTGCGTCCGGTGAGCGGGCCGCACACCAGTATTTTTTCCCGGGTGCCCAGCCTTTCACGGTTTCTTTCAAGGCTGATCGCCGCCTGCAGTTTCATCAGCCGGTCCAGCCTTTCCTGCTTGACCTCTTCCGCGATCTGTCCCGGCAGGTCATACGCCTTTGTGTTCTCCTCCGGGCTGTAGGTAAAGGCGCCCATCCGGTCAAAGCCGATCTCCTCAGTAAAATCCATCAGGCGGCTGAAGTCGTCCTCCGTTTCACCGGGGAAGCCCACAATGAAGGTGGTGCGCAGCGTGAAGCCAAGCTCCCGCGCCGTGTGGAGCAGCTGCCTCGTTTTGTTGATATCGCCTCTGCGGTTCATGGCGCGAAGCAGGGAGGGGGAGGCGTGCTGAAGGGGAAGATCCAGATATTTGCAGATCTTTTTTTCCTTCGCCATGTTTTCAAGCAGGCCGGGGCCCAGCTCATCGGGATACATATACAGCACCCGCAGCCATTCAAGCCCCTCCGTATTTACGGCATCCTTCATCAGCTCCCACAGGGAGGAGGCGGTATCTTTTCCGTACACGCTGGTATCCTGCGATATCAGGATCTGCTCCTTCGCGCCGCCCGCGGCCAGCACGGCCATTTCCTTCAGGATGTTTTCCTTCGGGCGGGAGCGGTAATCCCCGCGGATGAGCGGGATGGCGCAGTAGGCACAGCGGTTGTCACAGCCCTCGCCGATGCGCACATAGGTGCTGTAGGGCGCTGTGGTGAGCACGCGGCCGCACTCAAGAAATTCTCTTGAATCCTCCGCGGGGCTTACGCGTTCGCCCGCGAGCGCGCGGCGGATGTATTCGGCCACGCATCCGTACTGGTACACGCCCAGCAGGCAGTCTATTTCGGGGATCTGCTCAAGCAGCTCCTCCCGGTAGCGCTGGGAGAGGCAGCCGGTCACGCACAGCACGCGGCAGCGGCCGGTCTGCTTGTACTGCGCCATTTCCAGTATGGCGTCAATGGATTCCTCCTTGGCGGAGGTGATGAAGCCACAGGTGTTCACGATGAGCACCTCGGCCTCCTCGGGGCGGTTTGTCACGGTAAAGCCGTCTTTTTCAAGCAGAGCGAGCATCTGCTCTGTATCCACCTGATTTTTCGCGCAGCCCAGTGATATGATGCCGATCTTCATCTGTATTTCTTGTTTCCTCCGGATCCTTGATTATTCCCCGGTATAAGCGCTTGCAAAGTACAGGATATCCGCCACGGAGCGGCTCTTGGTCATGCCGAAGGTGTTCACCTTTTTTCCGCGGAAGGCGAGGGTGGCGCTGCTTCCGCCGTCCAGATTATAGGCGTTGAAGGGATAATCCCCCGCGACGGCCTTTCCCTCGGTGTACACGATGTCGGCAAACTGGTTGATGGTCATGCCCGTGCTGCCCGGGTTATCGGGGCCGGCGCACACGATGGCCATGTAGGTGAGGCTGCCCGTCTGCACGATGGCCAGGCGCTGGGCGGGCTTTCCGCCGCCGATGGAACCGGCGGGGATGTTCTCGGTCTTCACCCCGTTGATCACAAGTCCCGGGCCGAAGGTGAACGCGTTCACGATATTCATATCCATCGCCTCGATCTCCTTTTTATCGGGAGCGACGAGGATGGTGAAATCGCCCTTGTCGTCGATCAGAAGCACATCCAGATGCCCGTTCGCGTTTTTCTTTTTGCGTACGCCCTGGCACACGGCGTATTTGCCGTATTCACTGGCAAAGCGGTAAAAGGAATCGCCGTTCACGGCCAGCACGGCATGCACCTCATCGGCAAAGCGCGCGCCGTTCTTTTCGGCGGAGCCGTTCTTGCTCACCATCGCGCGCCTGATCTGCGTGGCGTTGGCTATCCGGATGTAGGCCACCGCGTAGTCGGTATCGTACGCGCGGCGTCCGGCGTCCACCGTGATGTGCAATGAGGGATCGCTGTATTCGGTATCGGAAAGATAAAAACGCTCATCCACCCTGGGCATCACGGTCTCATCAATGGGGATCTCGCGCCCGGTGAGCGCGGCTTCACCGGCCTTTTCCTCCTCCGCAAGCACGGGCAGGGCCGTAAGCAGGCAGAGAAGCAGGCAGAGAAAGCGGAAAAACACATTTCTTTTCATAAATATCTCCGTTTGTACAGTGGTTTTTATACGCGGGAAGCGGTGCAGCTTTCGCAAAGCTCGCGGATGCGCTGCCCGTTGGGCGCGCCCGTGCCCTCCTGCTCCAGCACCGCGCCCGCGGCGGCGGTGGCACAGACCAGCACCCGGTCTCCCGGAGCGCCTTCGCCCAGCTGCCACGCGGCGGCGGCGGCCATCGCGTCTCCGGCGCCTATATCGCCTTTCACCTCCACCGCGGCGGGCGGGCAGTGCCAGGTGCCGCCGTCTGTGGAAAGCAGGGCGCCGTTCCTGCCGAGGCTCAGCAGGATGCAGCGGATCTGATAGGTGTGGCGCATCGCGTTCAGGATGAGGGAAAGCCCCTTGATATCGCTGGGGATATGCTGCCCCATCAGGGTGAGCAGCTCCTCAAACTCGTTGATGTTGGGCTTGATCAGGTCCGGAGCGGCGTCCAGAAGCCGCAAAAGCGTTTCGCCCGCGCAGTCCGCGGCCACTACAGCGCCCTTTTCGCGTATCTTACGGCACCAGCAGGCATAGGTATCGCTGCTTTCGCCTGCCGGCAGGCTGCCGGAAAGGATCACGGTATCGCCCTTTTCAAGCACGGAAAGCAGCTGATCAAGCAGGCGGTCCAACGTGTTTTCGGGCAGCGTTTCGCCCGCCTCGTTCACTTCCACCGTACGCCTTTTGGAAAGATCGAATATCTTGAGATTTTCGCGCAGGGGCAGCCCGGTCTCCTCAAAAAGGCAGGGCACCTCTTCACCCAGCTCCTTGCGCACCGCGCCCAGATACTCCGTAACGCAAAGGGTAACGGGCACGTCCAGCGCGCGCAGCGTCTTCGCGCAGTTTACGCCCTTGCCGCCCAGATCGCTCCTGAGCGGACGCACACGGTTGGTTTTGCCCGGGTCAAAGCTGTCGCATACCACGGTCTTATCTGTACAGGGGTTGAGACATACCGCGTAGATCATAGCACATCTTCGCCTTTCTTTAACATAGGAAAGAACACGGATTTTTATCCTATCATATTATAGTTTTTCAAGCCCGTTCTGTCAAGAAAAACGGGGCGCGTAACGGCGGAGGAGAGTGACTTTTCCGTTTCCCCCGTGAGCAGATGCGCCGGAGCGGTATAGCAAGAAACACTGACCCGTTCGGCAGGCTCATCCGCTGTGTTTTTTGTACGGTCTGCTTTTCGCGAAGATCCCGTATAAAATCCACAAGTCTCTGAACCTGCCGCATTGATCAGTGTTTCCTGATGATGTGATTTCTATTATTCAATCGGGACGGGAAGCCTGAAGACCGTGTTCGGCTGATCTTCAAACAGCCCGCCAATGCCTCTTCCGGAGGCACGGTACAGAATGCTTTACTGCGCTTCCATCAGCAGGGTGAAGGCGCTGCTGTAATCCATCAACATCGTGCCGTCCGCCTGCGGGGTCAGCGTCATCAGCACAAGGCCGTTTGCGTCTACCGCGATGCTGTCCTCCGTTTGTTTCCAGGTGTAGGCGGGCATTTCCAGGCCTGCCATGGTAAACGAAACGGTTCCGTCCGCGTTGAGCACGATGGCGTATTCACCGCCCAGTATGGACGCGTCCATGCTGATACCGCCCGCTATGTAGGTCTTGCCCACATACCTTACGCCCACAAAGCTGCCGGAAGCCTCGGCCGGCGGTTCGGCGGCGGGTTCCGGGGTGGGCTCGATCATGCCGGGAGAAGTGAGGTCCTCGGGGAATATACGCGCTTCGGCGGTCTTGTCGCGGCTGAAAAGGATATAGCCGCTGAGCGCGGTGCCGTAGCAGAGGCTGCCGTCCTCAAGGAGGGACAGGGGCGTTCCTTCACCCCAGTAGCGGGTGACGCCTTCTTCATCCGTGCCCCATACGCCGCCGCCGTCGGAACCGAAGTAATCCAAATCGCCTGTTCCGTCCTCATTCAGGGTCAGGATGAGAGTCAGCCCGAACATGGAACGGGGATCGCCCGTCATCATGCCGGTGCTGAGCCAGGTGCTGTACCAGGTGCCGGCATAATCAGCCGTGCCCGCTGCCGGTACGGTTTTCTGCGCCGCGGGCGCGGGAGTTTCGGCGGCAGGTGCGGGGGCGGGCGTTTCGGCTGCCGGTGCGGGGGAGGGAGTCTCCGTGGCCGGGCTGACCGGCTGTTCGCCGGGAACGGTCAGGCATACGGTGCCCTCAAAGGCCCGGATGAGTTCCTCATACCAGGGCTCGCCCGCGGTGCCTCTGTGTGCCGGTTCCACCTCGGCCAGCACTCTTGAGCCGTCGCTGAGCTGGTCGCTTACGATGACCCATTTGGCTTCACCGCGTTCGTTGATCCTGCGGTAGAGCGTCAGGGCGCGGTCTGTCTTCAGGGTGGTATAGGTGTTGCTGCCCGGAGCACCGTGGGATACGGCGGAACGGATGGGATAACTGTCCGTGACGGCATTCAGACCGCTGATATCCACCCGTATCTTCGTGCTGCCCGGCACATCATAGCGCCAGACAAAGGCCGCGCGCCCGGTCGCTTCCGAAAACTGGGGATCCTTGCCGGCATAAAAATCCAAAATGCCGTTCTGAGCGTCCATGGGAACGCGGAAAGTAAGCGTGATGCCGTTTAATTCGTTGGTAAAGGCAAATTCCCGCCAGTGTTCCGGGCAGACGGCCGCAGAGATGAACTCGACGGGATCATCCGGAAGAAATTCATCCGTCAGCGCGGGGGCTTTGGCGGCAGGCGCGGGGGAGGGAATCTCAACAGCAGGAGCGGGTGTTTCGGTCACGACCGGTTCCGGCGTCGCGGTCGGTTCCGGTACGGGGGCGGACACGCGTATCGCCTGAGAGCCGGGGAAGGTATACGCCGTGCCGTCCTCCTCCGTCCAGGAGAAGGTCATGGAATCCAGCAGCGCACCGCCTTCTGTGCCGGGAGCGCAGTTGATGCGGCTGACGCGGACAGCGATGGATACCTTCGGGGAGAATTGCGCGGAGTACTCCGTCCAGTCCCAGCCGATGTAGTGATAAGTGCGGCCCTGCATCTCCACACCGGCAATGACGCGGCTCTCCGCGGGCTGCACATTTTCGTACCGGTCCAGAGAAAAATCAAACATCGCGGGATCATCGTAGGTGATCACTTCGATGCGGGGATCGTTGTTGCTTTCGCCGCGCTCGTTGTAAAAATACGCTGTGTTGCTGCTTGCGCGGTTATTCCAGCCGGTGACAGGCATTTGCACCGTGACGGTGACGGCGGGATTGTCGAAACGCCTGATTTCCGAGGCGGTCTCTTTGGTATCGCGGCAGGCCGTCCCGACCAGCCAGTCTGTAAGGTCTGCGCTCTTCCAGTTCGCGGAGACGATGCCGCTGGTGTTCCACTGGCAGGCCTCAAACCGGCCGCTTTCGTCGCGACCGCGAAAACAAACATGGATATAACGGGTCGGATCGGAATCCGAGATCCAGTCGAAATAATGGTCGCCCAGCGCGGTCATGGAGGTGTCCCGGTGCCCCTGATCCAGGCCGTCAACGCCGGCAAAGGCTGCGATCTCCTCATAGGTCTTGTTGCGGTAGTAGCCGTCGTCGATCCATTTGATCAGGCGAAGCAATTGCTCATAAGGCATCAGACCGCTGCCGGAGGAGGAGGGCTCAACAGGAGCGGCTTCTTCGTATGAAGCAGCCCCGCCGGGCTCCTCGGCATCGGAATCGTCATCCAGATAGGCGGCAAGGCTGTCTGCTTCGATCACTTCGCCGTTCTCATCCACAAACCGGATATCACATTTCAGATCCGCGTCACTTACGCCGCTGATCCGCTGATAATCGCGGGCATTGACCAGGAACAGCATGGAATAGAAGCTATCCATAAATCCCCAATCCTCCCGGCAGCAGACCACGGTGATCTCCGACAGATCCTCGTTATATTCTATTCTGCGGAAGGAACGGGCATACATGGAATTATCCGGGTCCTGCGCTTCTGAAAAGGTGGATTCCATATCACGGAGAACTGCCTGCAGGGCAGCGGCCTGATCCGTTACGGTGCAAAGGATCTGCCCGTCTCCGCTGAAGGTATACAGCAGGCCGTCCCTGCTGTAGGCATCCAGCTGCTCCTGCGTGCTTTCCGTCTGCGCCTCGTCGGTACAGAAATAATTGATGGGAAGCAGGAAAGTGACCTGCGTTTCCGCCGGTGCCGCGGTTCCCGAGATCATCATGCACACTGTGAGCAGAAGCAGGAAATTTCTGAATTTTCTCATGTTGATTCTCCTTGCCGTATTTCACTTACACATGATATTATACACGATCAGTCCGTTTGCGGAAGACCTTATTCGTAAAAATTTAAGCAATACCGCACAAATGAGTCAGTGCGATGGCGAGTGAATTTTTCAACAGATTCGCTTGCAGAAATTGAAGGTTTACTGGTGTCAGTTTGAAGATCGTGTACAGCCGATCTTCAAACAGCCCAATAGTGCCTCATCCGGAGGGCGGGCCATGTATCGAAATTTCTGCAAGATGAAGATGGTGAAAAAGGCACCGTTCAGCGTGCTGACGAATTGTGCGGTATTGCCTTAAAGCAATTTCCTCTGCTATATTTTGCAGGCAGACAGTTTTGTGATCGCTTTGCCGGGGATCACAGGCGTGATGGGTTTCCTCTTTCCGGAACAGGTCATGCAAAATAGTCAAGTACGATTGACCAAATCGTACTTGACTATTTTGCAATGGCATGCCATAATGATAATGGTCCTGACAGGGAGGTGTTGTCATGTTTATCGGCAGAGAAAGCGAATTGAAAACGCTTGATCATCTTTACGGATCCGGCCGGTTTGAATTTGTCGTCATCTATGGCCGCCGCCGTGTCGGCAAGACGGCGCTGATCAATGAGTTCATCGGCAATAAAAACGCGATCTATTTCATGGGCGTTGAAAGCAGCGTCAGACAGAATCTTGAAAACCTTTCCAAAAGCATTATTGAATATATTGGCGGCATTGAAACGGAAACATCGTTCGCTTCCTATCAGGCAGCATTGGAATACGCCTTTCGTCTTTCCGAAAGGGAACGTCTCATTCTCGCCATCGACGAATATCCCTATGTTGCCCGCGGCTCACAGAGCCTTGCTTCAACTTTGCAGATGCTGATCGACAAATACAGGGATACTTCAAAAATGATGCTGATCCTCTGCGGTTCATCAATGTCATATATGGAAGATCATGTTCTTGCCTATAAAGCCCCGCTTTACGGCAGACGCACCGCACAGCTGAAGCTGCTGCCCTTCACATTTGACGAGACCTGCCGTCTGTTCAGCAATTTCAAGGATGAAGAGAAGGCGCTTCTCTACGGAATGTTCGGCGGTACGCCTCAGTATCTGCTTCAGGTCAGCGACAGGCTGAGCGTTGCGGATAATGTGAAAAACACCTATCTGAATCCCGCAAGTGCTATTTTTGAAGAGCCGGTCAATCTTCTGAAGCAGGAGGTGCGAGAGCCGGCGATCTACACGGCGATCATCACGGCGATCGCCACCGGATCGTCCCGGATGTCTGAGATTTGCTCAAAAGTGGGAGAAGAGACGAATACCGTTTCCACCTATATTAAAAACATGGTCACCCTCGGTATCATTCAGAAAGAATTTCCCTACGGTGAAAAGAATTCAAAGAAGACCGTTTATTCCATTTCGGATAATATGTTCCGCTTCTGGTACCGCTTCATTCCCGAAAACGCGTCGGTCATTGCCCGCGGCGGTGCCGACCTTGCCTATAAACGTATCGAGCCGGAGCTGTCTTCCTATATGGGCGGCGTGTTTGAGGATATCTGCACGCAGTATCTCTGGAAGCAGCTCATCAGCGGCAGATCCCCTGTGGATTTTCATGAACTCGGACGCTGGTGGGGCACAAACCCGAAGACCAGATCACAGGAAGAAATCGACATCATGGGTACAGACAAAAACGCCGCCCTTTTTGCGGAATGCAAATGGACGAACGAAAAGGTCGATCTCGGCGTGCTGGAAAAACTTGTCGAGCGCGGTGACCTGTTCAAATACAGGGATAAGCATTTCTATCTCTTTGCCAAAGCCGGCTTTACAAAGGGCTGCATCGATAAAGCTGCAGAGCTGGGCAATGTGACGCTTGTTACCTACGGTGAAATGCTGAACGCGTAAAGGCAATACCGCACAATTCGTCAGCACGCTGAACGGTGTCTTTTCCAACATCTTCATCTTGCAGAAATTTCGATTTACATTCAGTAAACCTTCAATTTCTGCAAGCGAATCTGTTGAAAAATTCACTCGCCATCGTACTAACTCATTTGTGCGGTATTGCCTAAACGAATGAAACCGAACCGGTAAACGCACTTATGTCCGATCCTCCGGAAGAGGCGCCAACGGGCTGCCTGAAGACCGGCTGTACATCGTTTATCGCTTTATTGATCCTCAGGAACATTGTTTATTGCTTTGCGTTCTGATTGACAGGGGCAGCGACCTGCATTATAATATAGTATGAATTGGGATGCTCTTTGCGGGAGCAGCCCGCTTTTGCGCGTTTGATAAAGCGTTTTGGGAGCATAGCTCCGCTTTTGCGCGTTTTGATGATCATTTCGGGAGCATGGCTCCGTTTTTCAGATCGACCTGGAAGGGACAGACGGAAATGCAGAATTATGAAGCTGTCAGCCGCACAATGATGTGCGCGCTGGACCTTTTCTGTGTGGCGCTGATGTGCGGCCTGTATTTTACATCCATGGCCATACTGCGCCCTGCCGGAGTAAGGTTGCACAGGCGCGTCGGCGGTATTGTGGCAGGGTACTGCGTTACGCTGCTGATGAATGACCTGTGGTATATCAGCGAGAAGGGCAGCATGCTGTACGAGTATGTGATGTACGTGGTCAACATCCTG
Source organism: uncultured Clostridia bacterium (assembly GCA_937886445.1). Classification (GTDB taxonomy): domain Bacteria; phylum Bacillota; class Clostridia; order Christensenellales; family Aristaeellaceae; genus ZC3RG03. The sequence continues at coordinate 45,036 of CALGBY010000089.1, forward strand.
TACTTTGCCGCCCTCTGCGCGGCCACGGTGCTGTGGTTCGTACATGTAGTCAGCCGTGTGCTGCCCGGGCTGTTTTCAAAAAAATGGGGCAGGGCAGCCGTGCTGCTGCCCGCGGCGCTGTTTGTCGCGGCCGCGTTTTCCACCCCCTTCACGCATGTGCTGTTCTATTTTGAAAACGGGGAATACCTGCGCGGTACGCTTTTCTGGCCGCTTACGGTGACCAATTATCTGTATATGATCGCCGCGTTCGTCATTTCTCTTACGGATATTTTCCGGCACCGCGGCAGAAAGCTGAAGGAAAACATCGTGCTCACGCTGTACAGCGCGCTGGTGCTGCTTTTCGGCCTGCTGCAGAATGTGACAGGGCAGAATCTGGCGGGCATCGGCTATACCTCAGCGCTGGTGTTGTATTTCGGCTATGTGCTGATGAGCAGCATGACGGAGCGCAACCGCAGCCTGGAGGAGGCCAGGGAGGAACTGGACGATTTCAGAAAGGCCAGTCTGGTTTCCGCCTCCATCTCTCTGCGTGTGAACCTGATGACGGGAAGGCTTGAATACGGCGAGTGGAAAAACGAGGAGGGCGAGACCCTGCAGCCGGAAAACATCATCGGCCTTTCCGTGCCCTGCAGCTATGATGAATACATCAAAAAATGGAGCGAGAAATATGTCGACCGCAAAAACGCCGAGGAATTTCTTTGCTCTACCGACAGGGAGTATCTTCGCCGCTGCTATGAAAAGGGCAGAAACATTGTCACCTTTGACTACCATGCTGCTTCCGTGACTGGCAAGCGCCGCTATCTGCGCCGGGTGATCTTTCTGATACGCAATTCCAAAGGGGATATCATTGCCTATACAACGGTGCGCGATATATCCGATATCGGCGCCATGCGCGAGGAGCAGGAGCATTATATCGACGCGCTGGCAAGCGATTTTGAGAGCGTGGATGTGATCAAATTCCAGCGCAACAAGCTGAATGACCTGATCTCCATGCATCACCGTATATCGGAACGCTTTGAAAAGAGCATGCCTATCCAGTGGCGCATCGAGACCAACATCTCGCGGCGTCTTGATATCATGCGGGTGATGGTGGTGGAGGAGGATAAGGACCTTTTCTATGCCGCCACCAGAAGGGAAGCGCTGATGGATGCGTGGAACCGGGGTGAAACGCCGGTGGTGGATTTCCGCATCCGTGACGAGAAGGGGAATATCAGCTTCTATCAGGAACGCTTTGTGCCGGTGCGCGACAGCCACTGGCGGCTTACGGGCATGATCGTGTGCATCCGCTGCACGGATGAGGAGATCCGCAAAGAGCTGGGCATCCGTACGGAGTTGGAGGAGGCAAAGCAGCGCGCCGAGGAAGCCAGCCGCGCGAAAACGGCCTTCCTGTTCAACATGAGCCACGATATCCGCACGCCCATGAACGCCATCCTCGGCTTTACAAGGATCGCCAAAAACCACATGGATGATCTGCCCCGTGTGACGGATTGTCTGGATAAGATCGATGCTTCGGGCGAAAGACTGCTGGAAATGATCAATGATGTGCTGGAGATGAGCCGTATCGAATCCGGCCGCATCGATGTGATGGTGACGCCCTATGACCTTTCTCACTGCCTGGAACCGCTTGAGCCTATGCTGAACACGCTGGCGGCCTCCAAGGGGATACAGCTTTCCTGCCACTGCGATGAGCTGCGCAGCCCGCTCGTATGGGCGGATAAGGTGCATCTTGAACGCATCCTGATCAACCTGGCCGGCAACGCCATCAAGTATACCAATGAAGGCGGACGCGTGGATGTGACGGTAAGCGAAACGGATAAGGAAAAGGACGGCGCGCCGGTATTTTCCTTCCGCGTGGAGGATAACGGCATCGGCATGAGCCGGGAATTTATGGATCATCTGTTTGAGGAGTTCGCCCGGGAGAAGACCTCCACGGTGAGCCGCCAGCAGGGCACGGGTCTGGGCCTGTCCATCACCAAGCGCATCAGCGACGCGATGGGCGGGGAGATCCTTGTGGAAAGCGAGCCGGGAAAGGGCAGTGTGTTCACGCTGCTGCTGCCGCTACGCCGCATGACGGAGACGGAAATGGCGGACAGCGCCCCCGAGCAGAAGGAAACAGAAGCATCCGGCGCCGTGCTGGCCGGAAAACGGGTGCTGCTGGCGGAAGATAACGCCCTGAACCGCGAGATCGCCTTGGATATTCTGGGCGACGAGGGGATGGAGACGGAGTGCGCCGAAAACGGGAAGATCGCCGTTGAAATGCTGGCGGAAAAAGGCGCCGATCATTATGACTTTGTGCTGATGGATATCCAGATGCCGGTGATGGACGGCTATGAGGCCACCCGCCGCATCCGCGATATGCTGAAGGGACAAAAACGCCTGCCCATCATTGCGGTATCCGCCAATGCCTTTGATGAGGACCGGCTTCATTCCGCTGCCGCCGGTATGGATGCCCATATCGCGAAGCCCATCAATGTGAGCGAACTGAAAAAGGTACTGGAGGATTTTATCTGAGTATTTATATAGAAACGGCTTCCGCATATCGATCCGGGGCCGTTTTTATGTGAGCCTGACGAAAAGAACGGGGGAAACGGATATGGGAAATTACAGAAATTTTACTCTCGCCACCTATTTTGTGGCATGGGGCACTCAGCACGCGGAGAGAAAAACGCTGGAAAAGGATCTGGCCTTTTTTGAAAAGCATCTGCGCCTGGACAAGGTATATCTTGAGCCCTACCGGGATGTTTTCGCGGACGATGAACATACCGGGCTGGTAAAGCAGGTGCTGCGGGAGCACGGGATCGCCGTTTCGGGCGGAATGACCACCGTGACCGGCACGCCGGAGGGGGAGGAGGAAAAATTCCGCCTGTTCGGCACCTTCTGCTACAATGATGAAGGCATGATCGCGAAGCTGAAAAGGGTGTGCGCTTTTCTGGGCGGGCATTTTGACGAGTTTATCATTGACGATTTCTTTTTCACCGGCTGCACATGTGAAAAGTGCCGCGCGGAAAAGGAAAGCTTCAACCGGCAAAACGGCGTTACGGACGGCAGCTGGCAGGCCTACAGGCTGTGGCTGATGAAAAAGGTGAGTGAGGAATATGTGATCGCTCCGGCGAAGGCCGCCAACCCGGCTGTGAAGATCATTATCAAATACCCCAACTGGGCGGAAAGCTATCAGGAAACGGGCTACGCCCCTGCCGAACAGCGGGAGCTTTTTGACGGGGTCTATACCGGCACGGAAACCAGGGATCCCCGCACTCATGACCAGCATCTGCCCCGGTATCTCAGCTTTTCGCTGATGACCTATTTTGAAAATATGTGCCCCGGGCGGAACGGCGGCGGCTGGTTTGATCCCTTTGACCTTCACATCACGGAGCAGTATCTGGAGCAGGCGTATCTCACCGCGTTTTCCGGCGGCCGAGAGCTGATGCTGTTCTGCTTTCAGGCGCTGGCAAATCAGATGGAAACGGCTGCTCTGGGCTTCCAGCTGGACCGGCTGGATGCTGTGATGGATCATGCCGGTAAGCCGGTCGGGATCATGTGCTACCTTCCCGACAACTGCCGCGGGGAGGACAACGCGCAGGATTATCTGGGAATGGTCGGGCTTCCGATCGTGTGTACGCCGTATTTTCCCGATCAGGCGGAAATGATCCTGCTTACGGAAAGCGCCGCCTGTGATCCCCTGATCGTGGAAAAGCTGGAACGCTATGTGGCCGCCGGCGGAAAAGCCATTGTGACCGCGGGCTTCTACCGCGCGGCGGAGGAGTGCGGGATGCATGCCCTCTCCTCCGTTCGTTCCGGCGGCAGAAAGGCGTCCTGTGAAAGCTTTATGACGGAGCGCCCCGGCGGACGGGGACGTGTGCTCACCTACTCCCGGGGGAGCGCTTCCGTGCTGTTCCCCGTTCCCGAGTTTTCCAACAACGCGTCCTGGGCGCTGATCAAGGGCATGCGGGAGCAGGAGAGCTACGGTATCCTGCTCAGGGATCATTACGGAAAGGGCTGCCTGTACACCCTCGCTTTGCCGGACAGCTTTTCCGATCTGTACCGTCTGCCCGCGGAGGTGCTCAGCCGCCTGCGCGCGGAATTCCCCGTGAACGGCCTGTGGCTGGAGGGCGGAGCGTTGGTCAGCCTGTTTGTGTATGACAACCGCGCCTTTATCCCTTACGCCTATGTGGATGACGGCACACAGCCGCAGCTTGTGCGGATCCATGTAAGGGGAAAGGCGGAGCGCCTGAAGGATCCCGTGAGCGGAGCGGTGATAGCCCCGATGTACGCTTCTGAAGACGAGACCGTGTTTGAAATGCGTCTGGTACCCGGAAAATACGCGATATGGACGGCAGAATAAGCGCTTGAGCGTCAGAATACGCCATAAACCGGAATAACGCGTACGGCAGCCCATCGGTGCTTTGTCCGGAGGGCGGGCCATGAATATGTATGCGGCTTGATACGCGATCTGTGCAGTGATCGAAGAGCAGGACCTGTATTATACTTACGATATAGTAACTCGTGAGTAGAGGGGATGGCTTTCTATTGCAGAGAAGACGAGCAGTAAAAGATGAAGCACTGGTATGATGCCGGTCAGCGGGAGTGTGTGGTCATCTACGGACGACGCCGTGCCGGCAAAACCGTCCTGATGTGTAAGGAGTACCTGCTGCGATATGCGGATGATTTGCCGTTTGATCTGGCTGATGTCGGTCAATGGTGGGGGACTGATCCGAAAGAGAAAAAGCAGATCCGGATCGACATTGTGGGCATACCGGTCCGGGAGGCCGGCGGGAAGGCCGATACATATCTGATCGGATCCTGCAAGTTCAGAAATGAGAAAATCGATGTGGATGAGCTGGAACGGATGGAGCGTTACGCCGGGGTATTTAACGGGAATGCTTCCTTCCGTTATGTGATTTTTTCTCTCGGCGGGTTCACGGAGGCACTGAGGCAAATGAGTGACCGGGTACGGCTGATCTCATTGGAGGATATGTATTGAAAATCAAAATTCCGGATATGGATCTCTTACAGGCTCATGTCCCGCCCGCAGGAAGGGAAGCAACGTCTGTTTGAAAAACGGCCGGATACGATCTGCTGACTTTTCTGCCCTGTATTCTTTTTCTGCCCTGTGTCGTATATTTTGATGTAACGAATTTGACAAACGAATTGAAAGGAGCATCCATCATGAAAAGCGAGAATGAAAAGAGAGTCCTTACCAATGAAGAAGCGGAACTGGTCACCGGCGGCGGTGATGAGACCCCCATACCTGATGACCTCTCGGGCCGGGACAGAAGCCAGCCTGAAAAGAAGAACAACGACCATTCAATTCCGGATGGCAAAGTGATCACCTAAGGCAATACCGCACAATTCGTCAGCACGCTGAACGGTGTCTCATGTTTTGCCCTCCGGAAGAAATACCAATGGGTTGTTTGAAAATGGGCCGAT
>CALGBY010000090.1 GCA_937886445.1 uncultured Clostridia bacterium
TTACAGGAAATGAATGGAACGCGAGAAAGCATGTAACGCCATGCTTTCTCGCGAGAGTCTGCTTGTATCCTCAATATGCCGGGCTTCAGCACCCCCTGAGGGCCGTATTGTATTTCTTCTCGCAATAATCAAGTTCCCACCTATATGAATAGGGATGATCCTTGTACGCTTCGGCGTCGGCCAGACATTTTTTATTAGCTTCAATGGCTTTTTTTATGCATGTGAGTGCGTCACCGCCCGCAGCCTTCGCCAGATCCTGTTCTGAAAGGCCTGTTATTTCCATCAGTTCTTCCTTGTTGATCTTTTCCATGATGTTCTCCTCCTGTTATTTATGTGTGTTCTCGCGGGTGGCTGCTTGCAGCTCCCGTGTGTATCGCGTTCCTCTTCAGGTTGCATCGAAGGACCGTTTTCATCAAGACCCGTTACACCCATCAATTCTTCCCTGCTGATTTTTTCCGTGTCTCGTACCTTTCTTTCAAGTGTATTCTGCATAGATATATACGATATTTCCGGGGAAAAGTATATTTTCAGATCCATCCGGGCCGCTGCCGGTACGGCTTTGCCTGAAGCCCTTATCCTTTTTGCCTGATCATACTATACCACATTATAACGCGTTGTACCACAAAAAAATTACGGCGATACCGTAACAGGGAACAGATGACAGTATGACAGCTAGTTTATAGCTTATAACTGACCATTCCTGCCTGCGGCAGGCTGGTCCATATTAACTGCCGGATTTTTTTCCGGCCTGCAGGCCACGGAAAAATTCCGGCATCGCCGCTCTGCCGATCTCCGTGACCGGACGGATCCATTTGCCCGAATACATGTGGCGCTGCATCAGCACAAAGCGGATGGGCTCGTCGATGTAGCAGCAGATGAACACCACGGCGAGCGGCGCGCCGAACACGCGGCCCGAAAGGATAACGGCCGGGAGCACCATCAGGTACATGAACACGATCTCCATCACCGTGCCGGTAAAGGCGTCACCGGCCGAGCGGTAGGTATCGTTCTGCGTCCAGTTGCCCATGCGTATCACCGCCGCTACGCCGTAAATGAGCACCAGCGTTTCACCGTAGCGGAAGGAATCGCCCGAAAGGCCCATGGCGGTAAGGATGGGGTGACGCAGCAGGAAAATGCACAGGCACAGGGCAAAAATGGTGCCGCAGCACAGGTATACGATGCGCTTGGCGCGCTCGTAGGCCTTTTTGGGCTCGCCCGCGCCCACGCAGGTGCCCACCAGCACGCTGGCGGCGTTGCTGAAGCCGGCAAAGAAGCCGATGATCAGCCCTTCCAGCACGCGGAACACCGCGATGGCCGCGATGGCCTTTTCATCCTGACGGCCCAGCACGGTGCTGATCACCGCGTTGCCCACGCCGATGAGCAGCTCATTGCAGATGATGGGGAAGCATTTTTTGAAATATTCCTTCAGCCGGTCCCCTGTCCAGCGGAAATGACCGGCAAAGCGGAACAGGTAGGGGTATTTCTGCGCCTTCGCCAGCACGAGGCACAGCGCGGCGTTCACAAAGGAGGCGCACACGGTGGCCAGCGCCGCGCCCTCCACGCCCATCGCGTCCGCGCCCAGATGGCCGCCGATGAACACCCAGTTGAGAAAGATATTGGCGGCTACGCTGGCAATGGAGGCGTACAGCGGCACGCGCACCTTGCCGGTGGAACGCAACAGCGCGCTCATGGCCATGGAAAACACCTGCAGCGGATAGGCAAAGCCCACGATCTTAAGATACCTTATGCCTATCTCCTGTATGGCCGCCTTATCGGTATAGATGTTCATCACAAAGCCCGGAAACACCGTGGCCAGCAGGCAGAAGATCAGCGAGACCGTCATCATGCACACCAGCGTGATGCCGTAGGAACGCTCGATGCCCTTTTCATCCCGGCTGCCCCAGTACTGGGCAAAAAACAGCATGCCGCCGCCCACAAAGCCCCAGTAGCAGGAAAACATCAGGGAGGTGAACTGGCCGCACAGGCCTACCGCACCCACGCTGTTTTCTCCAAGACCCGCGATCATCATGGTATCCACCATGCTGCCGGTGGTGGTAAGCAGGTTCTGCAGGGCTACGGGGATGGCGATCACCGCCAGTTTTTTCAAAAAATCCTTCCAGGGGAAACGGGCTGCGGCCATACGGGCACCTCCGAAAAATTCAGGCTGTGACTGGTATCATAGCAAGGAACGGGCAAACCGTCAACAAAAAAAGAGGCAGCAGCCTCTTCGCGAGAAAGCATGGCGTTACATGCTTTCGTTCGATGGGCTGCTGTGCAGCCCCCCCTCCTTCGGGTTGCATCGAAGGGCCGCAGCCCGTTCCCTCCTTTGGGTAGTATTGAAGGGCCGCAGCCCTTCAATTTTTGATCCGCAGGCGGCGACATGTGCGTCGCCGAGGAGCGGCTGAAAGCCGCTTCCTATATCGGTTTCCGGCCGCAAAATGAGCGTTTTTGTAATAAACAAAAATGCCATTTTGCAGGAAACCGATGCATCGAACGAAAGCAGGTAACGCCCTGATTTCGTTCGCAGCGAAAGCAAGCGCGGCACTGCCCCGCTTGCTTTCGGAGGCTGCGGCAGTCCCTTGACATAAAGCGCTTACAAAGCTACAATATTTTATACAAGAAAACAGGAGGTCTCTTTATGGCGAACAAAAAGAAAAAAACGGCGGCTCCGGTAAAGACGGCCCGTGTTCTTCCGTTTGATAAGCCTGTCATGATCCTGTATGTGATGTGCTGCATCGGGATCCTTTCGGCAACGGTGTTTTCGATCCTCACGGCGGTGCTGGCGGGCGACGCCTCCGGCTACAGCGTGGGCGGAGACCTGATACTGCTCACGGTGGCCTTCGTATCGGTGTTCTCTACGCTGCTGATGCTGAATGAAGGAAAGCAGAAAGCCGCCGCCGCGGTATCCGTGCCGCAGATCCTATACGGCGTGTACCGCGTGATACGGGAGCTGGCTGCCGCGGGCCAGCAGAACGCTTCGGTGCCCGCGGGCTATATCCTTGTGCAGTTCGTCTATTTCCTTTTGCAGCCCTGCGTGTTCACACTCACGGTGGCGCTGCTGGGACGCGGCAAAAAGAAGGATCTGATGCCGAAAATATGCGTGATCACCTCCTTCCTGCTCATCTTCCTGCGTGTGAGCAATTATCTGAACATCCTGCTCAACGCTTTTTATACCGGCAGCGCAAGCCTGGGCATCGCGTACGCGATGTTTCCCCTGTGCAGCGTGATGTACTATGCGATGTACCTGTACGGCATCTGGAAGGCCGGCAATGTAAGCTTTCTGCGGGAACAGCCGGGATACGGGCGTTGAAAGGAGTAATGTAAAGTGAAAACAGTAATGAAAACAATGGGCAAATACCGCGGCAAGCTGCTGCTGCTGGTGTTTGCGGTGCTGTGCACCACCGTGTGCACCATGGGCTGGCCGCGTCTGCTGGCCGTGCTGATCGATACCGCCATCCCGAACCACGATGAGGGAATGGTTTTCACGGTGTGCGGCCTGATGCTGCTGCTGGTGGGCGCGGGTATCTTTTTCGGTGTGCTCACCAGCCGCTTCAGCTCGGAGATATCGATGGGCACGGGCAGGGATCTGCGCAGGCAGGTGTTTGAAAAGGTGACCGGCTTCTCCCAGAGCCAGATCGATTCCTTCTCCACCTCCTCCCTGATCACCCGCACCAATACCGATGTATCGCAGATACAGCTGTTTTTGAACCAGTGCCTGTCCATCGCGATCAGCGCGCCCGTGATGTGCATCGTGGGCATCGTGCTGAGCGTTTCACAAAGCCCCACCCTTTCAAAGGTGCTGATCGTGAGCGTGCCCCTGATGGCTGTGGTGCTGCTGGTGATCGCCCGCGTTTCCCTGCCCCTCAACATCACCATGCAGGAGCTTACGGACCGCATCAACCTTGTGACCCGCGAAAAGCTGACCGGCGCGCGTGTGATACGCGCCTTCGGTACCACCCGCTTTGAAAACGGGCGCTTTGAAGCCATCTCAAAGGAATATACCTCTATCAGCAAAAAGAGCCAGCGCATGCTGCAGCTGGTGATGCCTCTGCTCACCGTCATTCTGGCGCTCACCGCGGGCGCCGTGCTGTATCTGGCGGTGGTGAAGAACGTGTACGAGGGCATAGACTACACCACCGGCGAGGTGATGAGCATCGTGAGCTATGTGATGGAGATCATGGTGGCCGTCATACAGCTTACCTATGTGTTCATCATGCTGCCCCGCGCCTCCACCTCCGCCCGCAGGGTGCGCGAGGTGCTGGAGAGCGAAAACCCGCTGCTTGAGCCCGCGAAAAGCGCGCCGCAGGGCAAGCAGAAGGGCACGCTGGAGTTTGACCATGTTACCTTCACCTATCCCGGCAGCAGCGAGCCCGCTGTGAAGGACCTGTCCTTCCGGGCCGGCCCCGGCGAGATCACAGCCGTGATCGGCGGCACCGGTATGGGCAAGACCAGCATCGTGAACCTGATCCCCCGCCTGTATGACGCCACGGAGGGCCGTGTGCTGGTGGACGGCGTGGATGTGAAGGATTACACGCTGAGCGCGCTGCGCGAAAAGATCGGCTTTGTGCCCCAGAAGGCCAACCTCTTTACCGGCACCATTGACAGCAATGTGGGCTTCGGCCGCGAGGGCGCCGATGAATATGACATCGAGGAGGCCGTGCGCACCGCCCAGAGCTATGATTTTGTTATGAAAAAGGATGAGGGCTTCGCGAGCCCCGTTTCGCAGGGGGGCTCCAACCTGTCCGGCGGCCAGCGTCAGCGCCTGGCCATCGCGCGGGCGCTGGTGAGAAAGCCTGAGATCTATGTGTTTGACGACAGCTTCTCCGCGCTGGATTTCCGCACCGATAAGGCCCTGCGCTCGGCACTCAAAAAGCAGACCGCGGGCAAACTGTGCACCACGGTGATCGTGGCGCAGCGCGTATCCACCGTGATGGACGCGGATCGCATCATCGTGATCGATTCCGGAAACATCATGGGCATCGGCACGCATGAGCAGCTGATGAAGACCTGTCCCATCTATCGCGAGATCGCCGAAAGCCAGCTTGGAAAGGAGGATGAGGGCAAATGAGTGAAAACAAAGGCACCAAAAAGGGCCGCGAGCTTTCAAGGCTGCTGGGCCTGCTGCGCCCCTGGAAAGGGCGCGTGATCCTGGCCACCGTGTTCAGCCTGCTGCAGGTGGCATGCTTTTCTCTGGCCCCGCTCTTTATGGGCTACGCCATCGACGCGATGGGCAAGCTGCTGGGCCATGAATATGCCGAGGAGCATGGCGTTACCTTCATTGTGGGGCTGATACTGATGTGCGGTGCGTATCTGCTTTCAAGCCTGTTTTCCTATCTGGCCTCCCTGCTGTTCACCTCCGCCGGTGAAAATGCCATGAAGAACCTGCGCGGCGCGGTGAACGATAAACTGAGCCGCCTGCCGCTCAACTATTACGACAGCCATTCCTACGGCGATGTGCTTTCCCGCGTGACCAACGATATCAACACCATAGCCGCTTCCCTTCAGTCGTCCCTCACGCAGGTGCTGAACGCCCTGTTCACCGTGTTTGTGCTTTTGTACACCATGCTTTCCATCAACGGCCTGCTTACCGCCGTGGGCCTGTGCGTGATCCCGGTGGCGCTGATCGCCGCTTCAAAGATCGCCGGCAGAAGCCAGAAGCACTTTGACCGCCAGCAGCAGCTGACCGGCGATGTGAACGGCTTTGTGGAGGAATACTACGCCGGGCACAATGTGATCGCGGTGTGCGGCCGCGAGGAGACCGTGAAACACGCCTTTGACGAAAAGAACGAACAGCTGTTTGACGCCGGCAAAAAAGGCATGTTCCTTGCCGATATCCTGTCGCCCGTCATCCAGAACACCACAAACCTGGGCTACATGATGGTGTGCCTTTGCGGCGCGCTGATGGCCATCGCCGGCGGGCTTTCCATCGGTATGATCCAGGCCTTCACCCAGTATCTTACCCAGTTTTCCTCCTCCGTTACCCAGGCGCTTTCCGTTACCGGCGTGGTGCAGACCGTGCGCGCCGCGGCGGGCCGCGTGTTTGAATTTCTGGATGAGGAAGAGGAAAGCCCCGATCCCGAGCCCGGCGCTTTCCCCGCGAAGCTTCAGGGCAAGGTGGAATTCGATCATGTGCGCTTCGGCTATCTGCCCCATCACACGCTCATCCATGACCTGAGCGTAACGGTGCGCCCCGGCGAAAAGACCGCCATCGTGGGCCCCACCGGCTGCGGCAAGACCACGCTGATCAACCTGATCATGCGTTTTTACGATGTGAAGGGCGGCGCCATCCGCATCGACGGCGTGGACAGCCGCGACATGAAGCGCGAGCGGCTGCGCGAGATCTTCAGCATGGTGCTGCAGGATACCTGGCTGTATGCCGGCACCGTGATGGAAAACATCCGCTACGGCCGCCTGAACGCCACCGATGAGGAAGTGATCGAGGCCGCGAAAAAGGCCCGTGCCGATGCCTTCATCCGCACCCTGCCCGGCGGCTATCAGTTTGTGCTGCAGGAGGGCGCGGGCAATATCGCCCAGGGCCAGCGCCAACTGATCACCATCGCCCGCGCCATGCTGAGCAACGCGCCCATCATGATCCTGGACGAGGCCACCTCCTCCGTGGATACCCGCACCGAGGTCCTCATCCAGCAGGCCATGACTGAAATGATGAAGGGACGCACCTCCTTTGTGATCGCCCATCGCCTTTCCACCATCCGCGACGCGGACCGCATCATGTACATGCAGGACGGCGATATCATGGAAATGGGCACTCACGATGAACTGCTTGAAAAGAACGGCCTGTACGCCTCGCTGTACAGGAGCCAGTTTGCGAACGACTAATATGGGGGCTGAAGCCCCCCGAACGAAAGCAGGGCGTTACCTGCTTTCGTTCGATTCATCCGTTTCCTGTAAAATAAGCGTTTTCGTGAATGACGAAAACGCTTATTTTACAGGAAACGGATAGCGGAAGCGGCTTTCAGCCGCTCCTCGGCGACGCGCATGTCGCCGCCTGCGGAATGGAAATCGAAGGGCTGCGGCCCTTCGATGCAACCCGGGGAGGGAACGGGGCCTTACGGCCTCCGAAAGCAAGCGGGGCAGTGCCGTGCTTGCTTTCGATAACATCCATTTCCTGTAAAAAGGCGTTTCCGGTGATCTGTATACACCGGGAACGCTCTTTTTACGGCCGGAAATGGATAGCAGATGCGGCTTTCAGCCGCTCCTCGGCGACGCACATGTCGCCGCCTGCGGAATGAAGATCGAAGGGCTGCGGCCCTTCGATGCAACCCGGGGAGGGAACGGGGCTTTACGGCCTCCGAAAGCAAGCGGGGCGGGGCCTGTATTTTTGCAACATGATCGGTGAAAAATAAAAAGAGCAGTGCGCCCGTGCTTTTTGTGTCACGGGTACGCTGCTTCTTTTGATGCTTCAGGCGGCCTTTTGGCTTTTCGCGCGGCGCTTACGCCATGCTGTCCGCCATCTGCTTTCCGCCCAGAATGTGGAAATGCAGGTGGGGCACGCTCTGGCAGGCATCCGGGCCGCAGTTGCTCACCACGCGGTAGCCGCCGGTGAGGCCTTCCTGCGCGGCGATCTTTCCGATGGTGCGGATGCAGGCAACGAGGGCGTCGTCCGGCAGCTTATCCGCCTCGCTCATGCCGGATACATGCTGCTTCGGGATGACCAGCACATGGGTGGGCGCCTGGGGATTGATATCCCGGAAAGCATAGCAGTATTCATCCTCATATACTTTTGCGGAAGGGATCTCGCCCGCGGCGATCTTGCAGAACAGACAGTTTTCCATAGCTTTATCTCCTTTCGCGGCGCGTTTCGCGCCGTGGTTTAGTATTGAAACCATTAACCAGGGTGTGTCTCTAAAATGAGGAATGTGCAGTTTCAAGCAGATTTTCCGTCAGTTCAAGGCGAAGAACCGAAGGTTTACTGGAGGTAAATCGAGGTTCGACAACGCAGAAATGACGGAAAAGATGCTGAAAATGCATCGTTTTGAATTTAGAAACACCCCTAATAACTATGAACTGTGTGAAGATCGCGTCAATCGATCTTCACACCTTCTCCCCACACGCCGTTTTCATCCGCGCCTGTGATGAGCACATCCAGTTCCTCGCCCTCACGGGCGTTTTCCACCCGGCAGGATACATAGGTGGGAGTGCAGCCGCTGCCGTCATCCTCGATGGTCACCCGCTGTACTGTGCCGATCAACCCCTGATGAAAGGCCAGAGCGTGCTTTTTGCCGATCCGGATCAGCTGCCTTGTGCGCTCCTCCTTCACGGCCTTGCTGAGCTGGCCGGGCATATCGGCGGCCTTTGTGCCCGCCCGGCGGCTGTAGGGAAACACATGCAGGCGGGAGAAGGCGATCTTTTCGCAGAAATCGCAGGTCTCACGGAAGTTTTCCTCCGTTTCGCCGGGAAAGCCGCAGATCACATCGGTGGTGAGGGCACAGCCGGGAAAATACCGGCGCAGGTTTTCGGCCGCCTGCTCAAACTCCGCTGTTGTGTACCGGCGGTGCATTTTTTTCAGGATCTCGTCACTACCCGATTGCAGCGCCAGATGGAACTGCGGGCATACCTTTCCCACGGCGGCCAGTTCCCGCGCGAAAGCATCCGTCGCGATCACCGGCTCCAGTGAGCCCAGACGGATACGCTCCACGCCCTCCGTATCGCAGGCCTTTACCGCGTCCAGCAGCGTTTTGCCGTCCAGATCCCGCCCGTAGCTGGTAAGATGGATGCCGGTGAGCACCAGCTCCCTGAAACCGGCCTTTGCCAGATCCCGTGCTTCCTTTGAGATGTCCTCCGGCTTTCTGGAGCGGATGCCTCCGCGCACGGAGGGGATGATGCAGTAGGTGCAGTACCGGTCGCACCCCTCCTGGATCTTCAGCACCGCCCTTGTGCGGCCCTCCTGCCTTGTGATGAACAGCGGCTCGTAATCCGCCCGCAGGATATCCTCCACGGCGCAGATCGCCTGCCCCTTTTCCATGGCCTCGTGCAGCAGGCTTACCACCTGAGCGCGGCGCGAGTTGCCTATGATCAGCCTGGCGCCGGTGGAGAGCAGCTTTTCGCCGTCCCGCTGGGCCAGACACCCGGCAATGATCACCTGCGCATCGGGGTTGGTCTTCATCGCGCGGCGCACGGCCTGCATGCTCTTTTTGTCGCCTGTGCCCGTCACGGTGCAGGTGTTTACCACATATACATCGGCCTTTTCGTCAAAGCTGACGGGCTCATAGCCCGCCTGCCGGAACAGCTCCAGCATGGCCTGACTGTCGTACTGGTTTACCTTGCAGCCTAAAGTGTGAAACGCGATGGTAGGCAATGCGGTACCCTCTTTCTTTTTGCGTTTAGGCACAGGAACTGTGCCTGTTAGGCACGGAGACCGTGCCCTCTGGCCACGGAGACCATGCCCTTTATCAGAACTCTATGATCCTGTCAACGATCGACAGCGCGGCGGGCCGGTGGGTGACCAGGATGACGGTCTTATCCGTCATGGCGCGCAGGTTGCGCAGCAGCTGTTCCTCCGTCTTTTCGTCCAGCGAGCTGGTGCATTCATCCAGCATCAGCACGGGATGGGAGGAATATACGGCGCGGGCGATGGCCAGACGCTGCATCTGCCCCTCGGAGATCCCGGCGCCGTGCTCGCCCAGCGGGGTATCCAGCCCGCGGTCCAGCGCGGAAACAAAATCCTCCGCGCAGGCCACGCGCAGCGCCCGCCAGAGCGCTTCGTCATTTTTCATCTCATCCGGATCGCCGAAGGTGAGCACCTCGCGGATGGTGCCGGAAAGCAGCTGGTTTCCCTGCGGCACATAGGCGTACAGCCCGCGCCAGGAGGGATCCAGCGGCGTTTCACCGTCGCTTCCCAGCAGCAGTCTTTCACCGCTGTCCAGGGGGTACAGGCACATCATCAGCTTCAGCACCGTACTTTTTCCGCTGCCGGACCGGCCGCGAAGGGCGATATATTCGCCCTTGTTCACGGTAAGGTGCAGCCCCTTCAGCACCACGGGCATGACCGGGGCCTTCTTTGCCCCGTCTTCATCCCCGTCCTCCCGGGTGGGGGGCATGTAGGTAAAGCCCGCATCCCTGAGCTCAATGGCGCGGAAGCGGCTTTCATAATAGCGGCTTATTTCCTTCTCACTGCGGCGCGTGGGCGCGTCATCGGAAAAATCCTCGATCTCCATCAGGCGCTCGGCGCTGGCCAGCATCGCGTAAAATCTGGGCACAAAGCCCGATATATTGGAAAGAGGCGCGCGCACCTGGCTGACCAATTGCAGAACGGCGGTCAGATCGCCGTAGGTCATCGTTTTTTCCAGAATGCCGATGCCGCAGAAGGCCAGCCCCAGAAAATACATGCCCTGCATGATGATCTGTATACCGCCGGAAGTGAAGCAGGAAAAACGGGTGTTGCGCAGCTGGACGCGCTTGCTTTCGTCCATCAGCCGTTCGGCGTCCTCCGCGGTCCTTTCCTCCTTGCCGAAGGTGCGCAGGATCATCTGGCCGGCAAGCCGCTCCGTCATGAACACGCGGGTGCGGCCCGCGGCTTCCTGCGCCTCGCGGTGCATCCGCTTGAAGCGGTTCCGCAGCAGCACGGAGCCGCCCACGATGACCGCGGCGCCGGGCAGAACGATCAGAAGCACCTTCGGCTCCAGCACGATGATGGAGACCGCCACGCTGACGAGCCTTACAAAAGTGGATACCACCTGCGGCAGCAGGCCCATCAGCGTATCCGTCACGGTTTTCACATCCGAATAGATGCGGTGCAGCCACTCGCCGGAGTGTACGCGGCTGATCCGGCTGTAATCCTTGGTGAGCAGGTTTGAAAAGACGCGCTTTCTGAAGCGGATATTGGCTGTGATATCCATATATGTGTCCAGATAGCGCATTCCCTGCCCGAAAAGGATGCTGAACAGTGCCAGCGCGATCATCCATATGAGGGAATACCGGAAGCCGCTCCAATCGCCCGCGGTGGCGGCATTCACAAGATTGCGCATCAAAAACGCGTTCACAACGCCCAGAAGCGCCATCGCGCTTTGATGAAGCGTTTTGAACAGCACAAAGTATTTGGTTTTGCCGGCCGCGGAGCCGATCCACTTCAAAGTGCGCAGGTTTTCCGCCCGGCTTTTCTTTTCTCTGTTTTCGCTTTTCATGTTTGGCTTATTCCAGCATGCCGTTTTCCTTCAGCTTGGCAATAAAGGCGTCCGCCGAGGGCGCCACTTCCTCTGCGGAGGCGTCAAACTGCTCCGCCAGCCTTTTGATCAGCTCCTCCCGGGTGATCTCCTGCCGGAGCAGCTCCAGGATCGCCTTTCCCTCTTCGTTCACCCACAGCACGCCGCTGAACGGCTCCTTGCAGTTCACCGGGATCACGGCATACTTTTCATCGATCTTTCTGCATACGAACTCGCCGAAAAATTTCATGTGCAGCTCTCCTCCGTATCCGTCTGCGGCTCTTCCTCCGCGCCGGTTTCTTCTTCTTCCGCTTTCTTCTCTTTCAGTTTTTCCATATAGCGTTCCCAGGCCGCGCCCATGCCCCGCAGGATATCATCCTCTATGTTCGTTACCGTGCTTTCAAAGCACTTGTGCTCCGCGCACTTTTTCAGCAGCACGCACTGGGGATAAACGGAGCAGGTGCTGCAGCGGGGAATCTCATCGATTTGCTCCCGGAAGGCGGCCAGCACAGCCTCATCCCGCTCCTCGCTGTCCAGCGTGCCTGT
The DNA here is from genome assembly GCA_937886445.1 of uncultured Clostridia bacterium. Classification (GTDB taxonomy): domain Bacteria; phylum Bacillota; class Clostridia; order Christensenellales; family Aristaeellaceae; genus ZC3RG03. The sequence continues at coordinate 11,706 of CALGBY010000090.1, forward strand.
GAAATCGGAATTATAGTAATGCTCGCAGCAGCCGGTCTTTCCGTCCGGATGGATGTTCAGGGTACTGGCCCGGTCCGCCATGCAGTGGTAGAGGCGCATGGAGCGGGGCAGTTTCCCCCCGTTTTCGGTATAGCGGATGCCGTGTCCCCGCAGCTTTTCACGCAGAACTGTCTCCTTTTTCACCACGCGGTCACGGGTTTCAAGGTCCCCGTCATCATAGGAGAACAGGATGTGCGTGTAGATGGAAAAGCCCTTGCGCCCGCCGAAGCGTTCGCACAGCTGATCGATCAGGTTTCCCAGGTCCTCGGCGTTTTCATCGCTCACATTCAGCCTTATGCTTACCCCGATATTTTTGTCCAGCATACGGCCGATGTTATCCAGCACGGTGCGGAAGGGGCTGGTGTTTCCCGCCGCCACATAGGCCTTGGTGCGGTTGTATACCTCCTCCGTTCCGTCCAGCGTTACCTGAATATTCCCGATGTGCCACAGGTCTGCCGCCTTATCGGCAGTTTCAGCATCAAACAGGTAGGAATTGCTGATCATGTTGCTTCCGTATTCCACACCCCGTTTTTTCAGCTCCGTGCAGATGGTATCCATGGCCGCCGTGTTGCACAGGGGCTCTCCGCCGAACCAGCTGATATGGATCTTTTTACCGCCGCAGTGCTCCGCCATATAGGCGGCGGATTTCAGCGCCGTTTCCTTGGACATATAGCAGTGGGGATGGTCCGCCTCATAGCAGTAATAGCAGCGGGCGTTGCAATCCAGCGTGGTGTACACCAGATAGGAGGTGGTCTCCTTCCGGGGCGGCTCCGACGCGCGGAGCAGCTCCCGCATGCTCTTTGCCCGCCTCATTTCATCATAATCCGCCGGCACCACAAAGCCCCGGCGCAGCAGCTCATCATTGTTCAGGGCGTTTGCCGCCTCCTCGGGGGTAAGCAGCAGCAGCTCACAGGTGAGCGTGTTGAAAAACAGCACGCCCCCCTCCGCCTCGCGCCGCAGCAGATAGCGGGTAAGCCGGTATTCCTGCCCCTCCTTCCGCTTTCCCGGGCGAAGCAGCGCGGCGACCCTGGGATTAGCCTTTTGCAGAGTAGTCATAGGTGTTTCTCCTGTCGGTAATATGTGTAACGGTTTGGCTTATCGTTTTTTTCGGAACGAGAGGAGAGAGATGACCGGCCCACGCACCGGGTCTTTCACCTCTGCCTCTCCGGGAAATACGGTACATACCGAAGGTGCTGAAAACAGACCGCATGAAAAGTACAGCCGCTTTCACGCGCGGACAGGTGCAACCGGAAAGATGCTTCCGCAGTCAAATGGGGTCATACGGGGTGGTGATTGGGGCAGCCTCCTTGAACGAATATGCAGTAGCAGTCAAGGCCGCAGAAGCCATCACTGGGGCAGGAACTGTCAGTGATCACATCCGTCTCCTCAAAACGAACGATTTCCAGTTCCGCATTGAACTTTTTGTTTTCTTCCATTTTTATGTACTCCTTCGGATGAAGTGGCAATTGGCTGTTTACAAATCAGCCGTATACGATACTTGACCGGTCTTCTTTCACACAAACAGCATTTGTTGTGAAAATATCTATCATCGGTGCGCAGACTGAAAATGAAGCCAGGGTACTGCCGCGGTTCCCGATCTCTATTTGCCGCTCATTCCCTCATAGGAAACTTTCGCGGCCTCCTTTTCCATATTGCAACCCAGTTCATAAAAGGATACCGCGCTGCCGGTCTTATCCAGCGTTTCCAGCACGCGCAGGTACTGCTCCGTCCGGGGAGGGCGGTACACCGCGGGCAGCAGCCTCATATACGCCTCGGAAAAGGAGATCCGCTTCACGCTGTTTTCCTCCGCCCTCTGCAGCAGGCAAACGGCCTTCAGCGGCACCCTTGTGTTGGTGCTCAGCCGGTGCTTTCCGTCCCAGGGCGTGCCGTAGGCGTACACCGTGCCGTCATCAATGCCCAGAATGGGCTTATCGTCATTCACCATGACGGCCCGCTCACCGAAAGCTTCCCGCCACAGCCGCGTGTGGGTGGATTTGCCCACCCCGCTTTTTGCTACGAACAGATATCCCTGACCGTCCACCGCGATGCAGGAGCCGTGAACCAGCATCCTGTTTTCAGCCGAAAGGCAATCCGCCAGCTTGCGGTATACCGCCATGGATTCCAGATTGCCATCCGGGTGCTGCCGGGGTTCCGCGCCCTCCCGCAGGTCATCCTGTACGGCGCGGGCCCGCTCCGCCTCAATATCCTCCGCTGTGATGATAATGTCATACCGGGGCTCGCCCTCCGCCGCGTAATCACGGCAGCGGGAATGCACACTCCGGTACAGCGACCGGATGCGCACATTCACACCCGAAAAACGATAAATGCCTTCCAATATTCTTCCGCCTTTGAACCCCCGCCGTCTGACGGGTTTTGATAGGATCGATATGACCGGTATATCAGCACAAAACCGTACTATTATACTATTATACATGATTTGTCTCAGAATCTCAATATATTCATTGAGCGGCAGACTGAAACCGCCGGAGCCCCTTTCCGCACGATACGGATCAGTGATCCCGCGGGAGAACAGCACCCCGCAGAGAACGCAAAAGCGCGTCTCCGCCTGTTTTGAAGGGGAGAGCACGCTTTTTATTCCATATTTCCGCTCAGACACATGATCTCGATCAGCGCGGCAAGGCCGGCAGTTTCGGTGCGGAAGATGCGCGGCCCCAGTGTGACGGGCACAGCGGAGGCCATCAGGGCGATCTCCTTCGGGCTGATGCCGCCCTCGGGACCGATCACCACCGCCACATCCCTATGCCCCTGCCAGGCGGTGCGCACGCTTTGTCCGCGGGCTTCCTCCCAGGGCACCAGCGCCAGCTCATGGCCGGAAAGCCGTTCCGCCAGCTGCTTTACGGTAACAGGCAGCGTGATCTCAGGCACTACGGCGCGGCCCGATTGCTTGGCCGCCTCCTCCGCGATGCGCTGCCAGCGCAGGCGCTTTTTTTCGGCATCCTTCGCGTCCGTTTTGGCTACGCACCTTTCCATCAGCACGGGCACCACGCGGGTGATGCCGGCTTCGGTGCATTTCTGGCAGATCAGGTCCATCTTATCGCCCTTGGGCAGGCCCTGATAGAGCGTCACGCTCACGGTGGGCTCCCTTGAGGGGAGCGGCTCTCCCACCCGTACGGTGCCCTCCGTCTCCGAGATCAGCGTGCCCTCGTAGATCAGCCCCTCCCGGATCACCTGAAGGGCGTCTCCCGCCCGGAGGCGCATCACATCCACCGCGTGGTGCGCTTCCTCTTTTGATAGGAAGGCAACGCCGTTATCTACCCTTTCCGCGAAAAACCGGGGCATATCAGTCCCTCCTCGCGGCGATGGCCACCCAGTCGCCCTTGTGACGGGTCTCAAGCAGGGTGTAGCCGTTCTTTTCAAGGGCTTCCTTCACATCGTTTTCGGCCTCCGCGATGATGCCGGAGCACACAAAGGTGCTGCCGGGCAGCAGATGCTCCCGCAGCGGCCCGCACAGGATGCAGATGGCGGGGGCAAGAATGTTGGCCACGGCAAAGCCGAAGGTCTCCTTGAGGCCCTTCGTAAGGTCTCCCAGGCGGATCTCAACGCTCTCCTCCACATGGCAGCGGGCCACATTTTCCACGGCGGCCTTCACGGCGTCCGGGTCGATATCCACACCCACGGCGTGCTTCGCGCCCAGCCGGGCGGCGGCGATCGCCAGAATGCCGCTGCCGGTGCCTACATCCAGCAGTGTTTCTCCCCGGTAATAGTCCTCGATCATTTCCACGCACATCGCGGTGGTCTCGTGTGTGCCGGTGCCGAAGGCCATGCCGGGGTCCAGCTCAATGATCAGGTCTCCCTCTTCGGCGTCCCAATGCTCCCAGCTGGGCTTGATCACCAGCCTTCTGCCCAGGCGGAAGGGCTTGTAGTACTGCTTCCAGCACTCGCTCCAGTCCTTGCTTTCCACATTTTCGGTGCTGAGCGTGAGCGCGCCCAGATCATTTCTCTGCGCCTTCAGCCCGGCCAGAGACTGCTTCAGGCTTTCGATGATGCCGGGCAGCCTTTCGTTTACCTCATACCATACCTTTACCTGCACATCCTCGGGCATCGCGTCGATCACGCTCTGGTCCATCAGCTCCCAGTTGGCGGTGGGCTTCGCGGGGTCGGGCAGATCGGCCCGGTCGATGATCTGCGTGCCCACGGCGCCCAGATCCGTCATCATCTGGGAGATGATCTCCGCGCCGGGGGTGGTTGTGGATACAGTCAGTTCAGCGTATTCCATATTGATTACCTCATTTTGTGTTTTCGTTTTGCCGGGGCGGTTTATTTCAGGAACCGGGTCATCATGTACCCGGTGGTGCCGTTGTACTTTACCTTGGTCCAGGTGTCGCCCGGCACCAGCACCGTCACCTTTTTGCCGGAGTAGATCTTCATCAGCGAGGTGGAGCCGGTGGACGCCCTTGAGCGCAGGTTCACATAGGAGGAGCCGTTCGTGACCACGCGGGAGATGGATACATTGTACAGCTTGATGTACTTGGTCATCATATAGCCGGTTTTGCCGGAGGCGCTGTCCCGCACCTTGCACCATTCGCTGCCCGCGGAGAGGATCTCCAGCTTATCGCCGTTTTTATACTTCGCGAGGGCCTTGGATGAGGTGCTCGCGGAGGCGCGCAGGTTGAGATAGGAGGAAGCGGAGGCATTGTTCACCCTGCACCAGGCGGTGCCGGGATCGGGATCGACGGGGCCGACCTCTGAAAGGAAGGAGGCGTCCATAAAGCCGGTGCGGCCGTTCACACTCACCATATACCAGCCGATGCCCTTCATCAGCACGCTTACCCTTGTGCCGTTTTTCACGCTTGCAAGCACCTTGCTGCCGGCGACGGGCTCGCTGCGCAGGTTCAGATTGCCGCCGTTTGAGGTGTTCACCCAGGCCTCTGATGTGCCGGTCGGGCTTTCCGTTTTTACATACTGGGAGGAAAAATAGCCGGTCTCATAGCCTGTATCCACCAGATACCAGCCGGGGGTGCTGTCATCCAGCACGGTCACCGTTGTGCCGTTTCTGTATTTGGCGATAACGGGCGCCTTATCGGACGCGTAGGCGCGCAGGTTGAGATAGGAGGAGGAGCTCTTCAGCCCGTATACCACGCCGGGACGGCTGCTGCGGGCAGGGGACAGATAAGTGCCGCTCAGATAGCCGTACAGATCCTGAGAGGGGATATAGGCGTATACGAAATCGCCGTAGTCATACAGGGTCTGCACCCATTCCCCTTTTCGTACAGTGCCCGTACGGGAATAGTTCTTGCCGGGGCCGGAGCGCACATTCAGGGTGGAGGTACCGCTTACGGTGCCCCATTCCGCGAGCGCGGGGGCGGCAAGGCAGATGAGCAGCACGGCACAAATGAGGCCGCACAGCAGGCGCTTGTTTTTCATGTGGATCCATTCTCCTTTTAGGTAAATTCCGGCCGCACTGGCAGGATCAGTCCATCAGCATCAGCAGCAGGCGGTTCTGCAGGTCCATCCCGCGTTCCGTCGGCCTGAAATATCCGTTTTCCTCTTCAAGCAGGCCGCTTTCAAGGGCCTGTATGAGCTTTTCTCCGAAGGCCTGCTCCGGGGTGAGCCCGTGCATTTGGTAAAATGCCTCTCTGCTTACGCCCTCGTTCATCCTCAGGCCCAGCATCATGCTTTCAAACCTTGCCTCCCGGGGGGAGATCGTTTCCTCCTCCGCTTTTTCGCCGGCAAGGTAGCCCTCCACGGTAACGGGGTTGCGGCAGCGCGTATCTCCCGTAAAGCCGCAGGCCGCCGCCCCCAGGCCCAGGTATTCCCTTCTTTGCCAGCACAGCACATTGTGCCGGCATTCAAAGCCCGGAAGCGCAAAATTGCTGATCTCGTATTGGCGCATGCCCCGCGCCGCCGTTTTGGCCTTTGCGAGGCTGTACATCTCGCGTTCCTCATCCTCATCCGGCAGGGAAAGCTCCCCGCTCCGGATGCGCCGTGTGATCTCCGTGCCCTCCTCCGCGATCAGCGCGTAGCAGGAAAGGTGGCGGGGAGAGAGCGAAAGCGCGGCCTCCAGCGTTTCCCGAAAATCGTTTACCGTCTGCCCGGGCAGGCCGAACATCACATCCAGGTTCAGGTTGGTGATGCCGGCTTCCCTGAGGCGCTTTACGCTTCTTTCGGCGTCCTCAAAGGTGTGCAGGCGGCCCAGCACCGAAAGGAGCCGCGGCTGCACCGCCTGAAGCCCCAGAGACACCCGGTTGATGCCGCCCTCCGCGAGGGTGTATGCCATTTTGTCACTCAGCATGCCGGGGTTGGCCTCCGAGGAGCACTCGGCGTCTTTTTCAAAGGTGAACCGCTCCTTCAGGCCGGAGAGCAGCTCCTTCATTACGGCGGGGGGCAGCAGGCTGGGCGTGCCTCCGCCGATGTAGAGCGTGCTGATCTCCCGGCCCGGGATGCGTTTTTCCTCCGCCTCCCGGAGCACCCTGCCGATATACGCCCGCGCCGTGCCCATTTTGCCTGTGTAGGACGGAAAATCGCAGTAGGCGCATTTTTTCGCGCAGTAGGGGATGTGTATGTAAAGGGAGAGCGCGCTCACGGCAGCTTTACCGCGTACACATTGCCCGCCGTGCCGCTCAGCAGCGCCACGCCGCCCTCCAGCAGGCCGATATAGCCCGCCACGGTCTCCTGAGCATCCAGATCAAGGTTGATGGCCGAAAAGCGCTGGGCGTTCACATCCGCACGGTACAGCACGGAGGAGGAGAAGGCGTAGATCCTGCCGTCATAGATGCACGCGCCCGTGCACACATTGGGCAGGGTGTAGCGGATATCCTGCGTATCGGAAAGATAACGCAGGTCGGTCAATTCCATGGAGGAGGTCTGCTTGGTGCGGGCGTACAGCATTTTGAGCGGGCCGTTTCCGGCGTCGGAGTTGATCAGCTGCCAGCCGTACACCAGACGCACGGCGTCCGCGTCCTCAACGCAGCGGTAATCAAATTTTCTCAGATGCCTTGTGGATACCGCGTTCAGCGCGCCGTCCGCGTACAGGATGCGGTACACCGTCTGCTCGCCCAGGTCTGTTTCACCTGTGTTCATCTGGCCTACCCTGTAGGTGTTCATCGTAGTGGCCTGTACCGTGCCGTACACATCCAGCGCCGTCGTCCACAGGTAGGTGCCGTCCGAGAAAAAGCCGCAGTCCAGAAGCAGCTTGTCCTCATAGGCGTTGGTCTCATTGTCGCGGGTCATGCCCGACAGATCCTTGATGACCAGCTGCGGGCTGATATCCTCGCCCATCACCACCGCCACATATTCCTCGCCGGCTCTCGCGAACTGGATGGGGGAGGTGAGCTGGTTGTCGTAGGAGGCGTGACCGTTCCGGTCCAGAATGACCAGCTTTGTGCCCGTCCAGGCAACGGTGTTCCCGCTGTCGGTGTGGAAGCTGGCCCCGCGGCCCACGGTGTAGCGCCATTTTTCACTGCCGGAGGAGGTAACGCACACCAGCTCCGAGCCGTTGTAGTAGATCACATTGTCGCCAAGCGGCGTCACATCCTGTGTGGTGCGGCAGGGAAGCTTTGTTACATTCATCTGCCTTACCGAGCAGCCGAGGACCTGCGTGAGCGAATACACCGCCACCAGCGCGATGAACGCCGCGACCGTGATCAGGATGATCTTTTTTTTGTCTATGCCGGATGTCTCCTCCTCGGAGTAGGAACTGCGAAACTTTGCCATAGGGCCTCCGAAAACCGCGCGCTCCGTTTTTTGTAACAATTGTGTAAAGCGGAGCGGGGGAAAAACATATTTTACCGCCCGCGCCCTGTGGGGCGGGGCCGCAGCGGGGCATAAAAGTCCCGTGTTTTTTCATTATACATGCTCAGCAGGGCGGCGTCAATGCATCCGGAGCAAAAAATTACAAAATTATTACGAAAAATATACACAAATTTAAAAATTAAAACATTTCCGTGTCCGTCCGGATATTGACAATACAATTTGCAGGTGATATACTCTAAAATTGCATCAGTATCGGCTATGCTCGGTATTTATGCGTTTTCCCGTGATAGACGGAGGACCCGGCGTACAACGAAAGTGCGCCCGGCCCGGAGAAACGAAACCGGCCGGAAAGCCGGCGGAAAAGCGGAAAAGCGTGCCGTGGCATCCGCTGACGCGATTATAAAGGGGTGATAACTGCATGGTGCATGAGGTCCAGATGGGTAAACTGACCAAGAGGATGAGCTTCAGCCATATCGATGAAGTGCTGGAAATGCCCAACCTGATCGAGGTGCAGAAAAACAGTTACAGAAAGTTCCTGACGGAGGACCTGAAGGAGGTACTGGAGGATGTAAGCCCCATTACCGACTACAGTGAGAATCTGGTACTGGAATTTGTGGATTACAGCATGGACGGTGAGCCCAAGAACACCGTTGAACGCTGCCGCGAACGCGACCTGACCTTTGCCGCTCCTCTCAAGGTGAGCGTACGCCTCAAGAACCGCGAGACCGGCGAGATCAAGGAAAGCGAAGTCTTCATGGGCGACTTCCCCCTGATGACGGAACACGGTACCTTCATTATAAACGGCGCGGAGCGCGTCATCGTGAGCCAGCTGGTGAGAAGCCCCGGCGCTTACTATGACGAGGCCATCGATAAATCCGGCAAGCATCTGTTCACCAGCCAGGTGATCCCCAACCGCGGCGCGTGGCTGGAATATGAGACCGACGCCAACGACGGCGTGTGGGTGAGGATCGACCGCGCCCGCAAGCTGCCCATCACCGTGCTGCTGCGCGCGCTCGGCTACGGCACCGACAGCGATATCCTTTCCCTGCTGGGCGAGGACGAGCGTCTGCTCACCACGATGAGCTCCGCCGACAACACCAACAGCGAAAGCAGCGCCCTGCTTGAGATCTACAGGCGTCAGAAGCCCGGCGAGCCTCCCACGGAGGAGGGCGCCCGCAGCCTGCTGCGCAACCTGTTCTTTGACAACAAGCGCTATGACCTGATGCGCGTGGGCCGCTATAAATATAATAAGAAGCTGAATATCGCCGCCCGTATCGCGGGGCTTACCGCCGCAAGAGATATCGTGGACGGCGAGACCGGCGAGGTGCTGGTCGCCGCCGACAGCGTGATCAGCGATGAGACCGCCGCCGAGATCCGCGACCGCGGCATCAACCAGGTATATGTTTACGGCAACGACGAGAAGGAGCATCTGGTACTGGGCAACAACTTTGCCGATGCTTCCCGTTACCTGCCCTTTGACCCGAAGGAGGCCGGCTGCAACGAAATGGTGCACCTGCCCTCCCTCAAGCGTCTTCTCAGCGACTGCGAAGGCATGAGCGGGGACGAGCTTCGCCTTGCCGTGAAGCAGAACAGCCACGAGCTGTGCCCCAAGCACATCGTGGTGGATGATATCACCGCCAGCGTTTCCTATCTTCTGGGCCTTGCCTACGGCATCGGCGTGACTGATGATATCGATCATCTGGGCAACCGCCGCCTGCGTTCCGTGGGCGAGCTGCTCCAGAACCAGGTACGCATTGGCATGAGCCGTCTGGAGCGCGTGGTGCGTGAGCGCATGGCCATCCAGGATACCAACGATGTGAAGCCGGGCGATCTGATCAACATCCGCCCCGTTTCCGCCGCCATCAAGGAGTTTTTCGGCAGCAGCCAGCTGTCCCAGTTCATGGACCAGCCCAACCCCCTTGCCGAACTGACTCATAAGCGCCGCCTTTCCGCTCTGGGCCCGGGCGGCCTCAACCGCGACCGCGCCAGCATGGAAGTGCGCGACGTGCACTACAGCCACTACAGCCGCATCTGCCCCATTGAAACGCCTGAAGGCCCCAACATCGGTCTGATCGGCTCTCTGGCGACCTATGCCCGCATCAATGAATACGGCTTCATCGAGGCGCCCTACCGCAAGGTGGACCCCGAGACCCATAAGGTGACCGATACCATCCTGTACATGACCGCTGATGAAGAGGACAAGTACGTGATCGGTATGGCCAAGGAGCCTCTGAACGAGGACGGCTCCTTCGTGAACAAAAATGTCAAGGTGCGCCGCCGCGATGAGATCATCTCCGTGCCCGCGGAAAATGTTGATTTCATCGATGTCAGCCCCAAGCAGATGGTGTCCGTTTCCACCGCCATGATCCCCTTCCTTGAAAACGACGACGCCAACCGCGCCCTGATGGGCTGCAACATGCAGCGTCAGGCCGTGCCTCTGCTCGTTCCCGAAGCGCCCATCGTGGGCACCGGTATGGAATTCAAGGCCGCTCATGACAGCGGTGTGGTGCTGCTTTCCAAGCACGCCGGCATCGTGGACAGCGTGAGCGCCGATGAAGTGGTCATTAAGGATGATCTGGGCGAAAAGCACCTGTACCGCCTCACCAAGTTTGCCCGTTCCAACCAGGGCACCTGCATCAACCAGCATCCCAGAGTAAACAAGGGCGAGCGCATCGAGGTGGGCGATCTGCTGGCGGACGGCCCCTCCACCGAAAACGGCGAGATCGGCCTGGGCCGCAATATGCTCATCGGCTTCATGACCTGGGAAGGCTATAACTACGAGGACGCCGTGCTTATCAGCGAGCGCCTTGTAAAAGAAGATAAATACACCTCCATCCACATTGAGGAATTTGAGACCGAAGCACGCGAGACCAAGCTGGGGCCTGAAGAGATCACCCGCGATATCCCGAATGTGGGCGACGACGCGGTGCGTGATCTGGACGAGTACGGCATCATCCGTATCGGTGCCGAGGTACGCAGCGGCGATATCCTGGTGGGCAAGGTGACCCCCAAGGGCGAGACCGAGCTGACCGCCGAGGAGCGCCTGCTCCGCGCCATCTTCGGTGAAAAGGCCCGCGAGGTGCGCGATACCTCCCTGAAGGTACCGCACGGCGAGGGCGGCATCGTTGTGGATGTGAAGATCTTTACCCGTGAAAACAAAGACGAGCTCTCTCCCGGTGTGGATGAGATGGTGCGCGTTTATATCGCCCAGAAGAGAAAGATCTCCGTGGGCGACAAGATGTCCGGCCGCCACGGCAACAAGGGCGTTGTATCCCGCATCCTGCGCGAAGAGGATATGCCCTTCCTGGCCGACGGTACTCCGCTGGATATCGTGCTGAACCCTCTGGGCGTGCCTTCCCGTATGAACATCGGCCAGGTGATGGAGATGCATCTGGGCATCGCCGCGAGAACGCTGGGCTGGAAGATCGCCACGCCCGTGTTCGACGGCGCGCGCAAGGCCGATATCGAGGAATGCCTGAAGAAGGCCGGCCTGCCGGCGGACGGCAAGCAGACCGTGTATGACGGCCGCACCGGTGAAGCCTTTGAAAACCGCATCACCGTGGGCGTGATGTACTTCCTCAAATTGCACCATCTGGTAGACGACAAGATGCATGCCCGCTCCACCGGCCCCTACAGCCTGGTCACGCAGCAGCCTCTGGGCGGCAAGGCGCAGTTCGGCGGACAGCGCTTCGGCGAAATGGAAGTGTGGGCGCTGGAAGCTTACGGCGCCGCCAACACCCTGCAGGAGATCCTCACCGTCAAGTCGGACGATGTGGTGGGCCGCGTAAAGTGCTACGAGGCCATCGTGAAGGGCCAGAATATCCCCGCGCCCGGCGTGCCCGAATCCTTCAAGGTGCTCATCAAGGAGCTGCAGAGTCTGGCGCTGGATATCCGCGTGCTGGATGAAAACAAGAACGAGATCGAGATCAAGGAGCTGGACGACGACGAAGATGAGGACAGCGGCGCCCTGCCCGGCGGCCGTGAGCCTCTCACGCTCACCGAATCGGATGAGGACAGCGAAGAAACCGAAGAGAATGAGGGCGTGGAAGACATCGATATCGGCGAGGACGACATCAGCCTGGATGACGATTTCGGTCTGGGAGACGAACTGGACGATCTCGACATGGACGATGACGACCTGTGATCCCGTTTCACCGTTTTCTTACAAAGTGAATGACGTCCGGAGGGAGTTAAATACATGTTTGAACTGACCAATCTGGATTCCATACAGATCGGCATGGCCTCGCCCGAGCAGATCCTTGCCTGGAGCCACGGCGAAGTGACCAAGCCCGAAACCATTAATTACCGCACACTCAAGCCCGAACGCGACGGCCTGTTCTGCGAGCGTATCTTCGGGCCCACCAAGGACTGGGAGTGCAACTGCGGAAAATATAAGCGCATCAAGTTCCGCGACAAGGAACGCGTATGCGAAAAGTGCGGCGTGCAGATCACCCGCGCCAAGGTGCGCCGTGAGCGCATGGGCCATATCCAGCTGGCGGCCCCCGTATCCCATATCTGGTACTTCAAGGGCATCCCCTCCCGCATGGGTATGCTGCTGGATGTTTCTCCCCGCGTACTTGAAAAGGTGCTGTACTTTGCCAGCTACATCGTGCTGGACGCCGGCAATAAGGAGTTTACCAAGGTAGAGGTGAACGACCTGCTTACCGACAGCAAGTACCGCGCCATCATGGCCCTGAAGGAAGAGGAGCGCGGCTCCTTCCGCGCCGGCATGGGTGCCGAGGCTGTGAAGGAAATGCTGCTCAAGCTGGATCTGGAAGAGCTGAGCGCCTCCCTGAAAAAGGAGATCGCGGAGCTCGTTGAAAAGGAAAAGGACAAGGATACCGAGGGCCAGAAGCGCTCCCACGCCGTAAAGCGTCTGGAAGTGGTGGAAGCCTTCCGTCTTTCCCATAACAAGCCCGAATGGATGATCATGGATGTGGTGCCCGTCATCCCGCCCGATCTGCGCCCCATGGTGCAGCTGGACGGCGGCCGCTTCGCGACAAGCGACCTGAATGACCTGTACCGCCGCGTGATCAACCGCAACAACCGCCTCAAGCGCATGCTGGAGCTGGGCACGCCCGATATCATCGTGCGCAATGAAAAGCGTATGCTGCAGGAAGCCGTCGACGCCCTGATCGACAACGGCCGCAGAGGCCGTGCCGTGACCGGCCCCGGCAACCGCGCCCTCAAGAGCCTTTCCGATCTGCTGCGCGGCAAGCAGGGACGCTTCCGTCAGAACCTGCTGGGCAAGCGCGTGGACTATTCCGGCCGCAGCGTTATCGTTGTAGGCCCCGAGCTGAAGCTGTATCAGTGCGGCCTGCCTAAGGAAATGGCGCTGGAGCTGTTCAAGCCCTTCGTGATGGAACGCCTTGTGACATTGAAAAAGGCGCACAATGTGAAGAACGCGAAGCGCATGGTGGAAAAGATGGATACCCAGGTGTGGGATATCCTGGAGAGCGTGATCAAGGAGCATCCCGTGCTCTTGAACCGCGCCCCCACGCTGCACCGTCTGGGCATCCAGGCCTTTGAGCCCGTGCTGGTGGAGGGCAAGGCCATCAAGCTGCATCCCCTTGCCTGCACCGCCTACAACGCCGACTTTGACGGCGACCAGATGGCTGTGCACGTACCCCTCTCCGTGGAAGCCCAGGCCGAGGCCCGCTACCTGATGCTGTGCGCCAACAACATCATGAAGCCGCAGGACGGTATGCCTGTTATCAGCCCCACGCAGGATATGATCATCGGCTGCCATTACCTTACGCTTACCGATCCCGATGCGAAGGGTGCCGGCCGCATCTTTACCGATATGAACGAGGCGCTGATGGCCTATCAGGATCATCAGATCACCCTGCAGTCTCCCATCCGCGTGCGCGTGGAGCGCACCTTTGACGGCGAGACCGACCGCCGCCTGATCGACACCACGCTGGGCAAGCTGATCTTCAACGAGATCATCCCGCAGGATCTGGGCTTCCAGAAGCGTGAGTGTCTGGACGATATGTTCAAGCTGGAGATCGATGACAAGGTCATCAAATCCACGCTGGGCAAGATCGTTGAACGCTGCTTCCATCGCCACGGCGCCAGCAAGACAGCTGAGGTGCTGGATAACATCAAGCATCTGGGCTACTCCTATTCCACCGGCGCCCTCACGGTATCCGTGTTCGATATCGTGGTGCCCGAGGAAAAGCAGACCTGGCTTGCCGAGGCCGATGAGGAAGTTGAAAAGATCACAAAGCGCTACCGCCGCGGTCTTCTTACCGATGACGAGCGTTACCGCATGGTCATCAAGCTGTGGAACGACACCACAGACCGCCTGAAGAAGCGCGTTATGGAAGTGCTTCCTCCCTTCAACCCCATCAGCATGATGACCGGTTCCGGTGCCCGCGGCTCCGCCGCGCAGGTATCCCAGCTGGCCGGTATGCGCGGCCTGATGGCTTCTCCTTCGGGTAAGACCATTGAGCTGCCTATCCGCGCCAACTTCCGTGATGGTCTGGACGTGCTTGAATTCTTCATGTCCTCTCACGGCAGCCGCAAGTCTCTGGCCGATACCGCTCTGCGTACGGCTGACTCAGGTTACCTTACCCGCCGTTTGGTGGATGTATCCCATGCCTGCATCGTTCGCGAGATCGACTGCTTCGAGAACCGCGGCGAAAAGGTGCGCGGCATCACCGTGGAAGCCATCGGCAAGGTGGAAGGCATCGACGACCGCGTGCGCGGCCGCTACAGCGCCGAGGATGTTTACCATCCCGTAACGGGCGAGATGATCGTCTCCGTCAACGAGATGATCACCGGTGATAAGGCGAAGAAGATCGCCGAGGCCGGCATCACCAAAATGCAGGTACGCAGCGTGCTCACCTGCCGCAGCACCCACGGCGTGTGCGCCAAGTGCTACGGTATGAACCTGGCACACGGCGGAAATGTGGATATCGGCGAGGCCGTCGGCATCATCGCCGCTCAGGCTATCGGCGAGCCCGGTACACAGCTGACCATGCGTAACTTCCACTCCGGCGGCGTTGCCAACGTTGAGGATATCACACAGGGTCTTCCCCGCGTTGAGGAACTGTTCGAAGCCCGCAAGCCCAAGCATGAGGCGGTGCTGGCCGAGATCAGCGGCGTCATCTCCTTCTCCGAAAACAAGAAGAAGCGCGAGGTGGTGATCACCTCCGATGACGATCCGAACGAAAAGAAGCTTTATCCCATCCATTACGGTGCGATGCTGAAGGTAAACGAGGGCGATCATGTGGACGCCGGCTTCAAGCTTACCGAAGGCTCTGTCAACCCGCATGACCTGCTGCGCATTCTGGGCGTGAAGGCCGTGCAGGAGTACCTGCTCAAGGAAGTGCTTGAGGTGTACTACAGCCAGGGCGTGCGCATCAGCGATAAGCATATCGAGATCATCATCCGTCAGATGCTGCGCAAGGTGCGCATTGAGGACAGCGGCGATACCGATCTGCTCCCCGGCAGCCTTGTGGATATTCTCTCCTTTGAAAACGCCAACGAAAAGGTGATCATGGAAGGCGGACGCCCCGCTGTTGCCAAGCGCATCCTGCTGGGCATCACCAAGGCGGCTCTGGCCACCGATTCCTTCCTCTCCGCCGCCTCCTTCCAGGAGACCACGAGAGTGCTCACCGAGGCTGCCATCAAGGGCAAGAGCGACCCGCTTCTGGGCCTCAAGGAGAATGTCATCATCGGCAAGCTGATCCCCGCCGGTACCGGCCTGAAGAGATACAAGAATATCGAACTGCAGGAAACCTATTGATCAGCAGAGCCGCTGTGCGGCTATGCACACAAGCAGGGGAAGGGCAAACGCCCTTCCCCGTTTTTATACCCCGGCAAACGGCCGCGCGTGAGGAAAAAACGGACTGTTTTTATTATGTACTCGGATACATTTTTGCTTTCTTATGATAAAATAATGTTGATATATGCTTATCATCGACTGATCCTGTTTCCGATGTTCAACGCCGGCACGGTCATTTCTGATGCGTGCTGAACAGTCGGATGCAAGTTGAATGTACGGCTGATCTTCATACAGCCTGCCGGTACCTCATCCGGGGGAAAATCCGTAAGCTGAAAGGAAGAGAAAAATGAAAAGCTGATTTCGGTCATGCTGGTGCTGTGCCTTGTCTGCTGCGTTCCTGTGCTTGCCGAGGGCTTGCTGCCCTCCATTGACGGCATGTTTGACAGCATTGTGGAAATGCCGAATATGTCCAGAGCGATCCTGAAAGCGCCGGACAGCGATCAGATGCTGCCGGACGGAAGCCGCCGCGTCACCTTTTCCGGCGTCACGAATGAGGATTATGATCGCTTCAGCGTATATCTGACCGAATTCGGCTGTGAGCTGAGCGAATATTTCATGGAGGACGGCTTTCTGGTCGTCCGGCTGACGAAGCAGGGAAAGCCGTTCACCTTCGCCTATGATGGCGCGGCGGGAACAGCGGTGCTTACCTATCATGAGGGCACCCGCTGCGAGGAATTTGATCTGCAGTCCGAGCAGATCTATCAGGACGCGCTTTCCCTGATCGGCGCGGGGGACGATGAGGGGGCCGCGGCGCTGCTTTCCGGCCTTCCCGGCTACCGGGATTCGGACGAGCTGCTGAGAGAATGCGGGGAAAGGACAGCGGGAAGGGCGGAGCTGTACCGCCGCTTCACACCGGGAAGCACCGTTTTCTTCGGCAATTATCCCCAGAGAAATCTGGTGGATTACGAGCCGGTGGAGTGGATCGTGCTGGAGCTGGACCGGGATAACGGCCGGGCGCTGCTGATCAGCCGGTATGTGCTGGATTGCGTGCCGTATAATCAGGAGCCCGGCGTGGTCAACTGGGAAAGCTGCACGCTTCGCGGCTGGCTGAATCACAATTTTCTGAACAGGGCGTTCAGCACGGCGGAGCAGCGCGCGATCCTGCTGACAGATGTGGATAACGGCCCTTCGCAGGGGCGCTATGAAACAGATGCCGGAGAGGATACGCAGGACCGGGTGTTTTTGCTGAGCTACACGGAGGCATGGCGCTATTTCCCGACGGACTATGAGCGCATGGTGCTGCCCACAGCCTGCGCGATGGTGCATGATGTGTGGACGAGCAAGGTGTTTGTTTTGAATAACCGCCCCACCTGCAACTGGTGGCTTCGCTCTCCCGGAAAAACGAAAACGATCGCGTGTCTGGTGGGCGAGGGCGGCAGGCAGGATAACGGCAATGTATACTATCCCAATGCCGGGGTGCGCCCAGTGATCTGGGTGGATCTGGAAGCCGGCATGTTCTGAGACATGCCGGAGCAAACGCTGAAAGGAGAAATGCACTGTGAAACTGAGCAACAATGAACTTAAAAAGATCTGGTTCGGGGCCTACAGGTTTTCCGAAACGGAGGATGGCTGGCTTCAGGCCTTCCAGTACACCGCGGAGCAGATGGCTTACTTTGAAAGGGTATCGGATTTCTGGTTCGTAAGGTGCGACGCGTCCACCTGCAAAACGCTGGAGTTCACCACGGAAGCGGAAGAGATCTCTGTGGAATACAAGATCATCTGGGTGGGATCGGAGGATTCCTTTGAGGTGGCTGTGGACGGACAGATCCGGGAGATCTGGTATGTGCGCGATATGGAGCGGGAGGGCGTACTGCGCTTTTTGCTGCCCGCGGGCAGAAAGAGGGTAACGGTCTATCTCCCCTCGGATGCTACGGCTTTGCTGCGCGGCTTTGAGGCGGACCGGCCTGTCACGCCGGCGGTGAAGGGGCCGAAGGTGCTCTGGCTGGGCGATTCCATCACCCAGGGCTACGGCCCGCTCCGTTCCGCCTGCACCTATGTGAGCGTGGCGAACCGCATCCTTGATTACGATATCATCAATCAGGGGATCGGCGGATATGTATATGATAAAAACATCCTGACGGAGATGGAGGGCTATAAGCCAGATAAGATCATCGTCGCGCTCGGAACGAACCAGTTCGGCTGTGAAACGATGAAGGACATCGAGGAATACTATGCAAGGCTGACGGAGGTCTATGGCGATGATATGCCGGTGCTGTGCGTCACGCCGCTCTGGCGCGGCGATGTGCCGGGCGGGCAGGAAACGCTGGAGCGGTTCTGCGAAAATGTGAAGAGGATCGCCGGAGGCTACAGGAATGTTCAGATCGTTGACGGTTTCCGCCTTGTGCCGCATCTGCCGGAATATTTTCTGGATAAGCTTCATCCGAACTGCTTCGGCGCTGAGGTGTACGGCAGAAATCTGGTGCGCGAGATCGAGCGCCTCGGCTTCTGAACCGCGCGCCGCGCACGGAAATCTTTTCACAGCAAAGGTTAAGGCAATACCTCACAATTCGTCAGCACGCTGAACGGTGTCTTTTTCAATATCTTCATCTTGCAGAAATTTCGATTTACATCCAGTAAACCTTCAATTTCTGCAAGCGAATCTGTTGAAAAATTCACTCGCCATCGCACTAACTCATTTGTACGGTATTACCTTAAGAATGTTCATTTACACACATATTGCCGCATGGTATAATAGCATTAATATATCGGTCAGGCGCTCCCGATCCCGATCACATCTGAAATGCCCGCGGAGGGCTGTTTGTGACAGAGGGTGAGAGGCGGAAAGAATAAGCAGGAGCGACAAGAACATATCGATCAGGCAGAATGACCTGAGCCGGAGGGAACTATGAGCGATCGTGTTGATGAAAAGACAGGGCGTAAGGACCGGCTTGATCTGAGCAGGGCGTCCGTCATCGCGCTCGGAGAAGGCTTTGATTATGTATCCGCTGTGGATCTTGAAACGCAGGAGGAGCAGATTTTTAAGTATAACCCCGCGTTCATGAGCCTGGTGCCGGGCTGGGGCCTGCTTGAGACCTACCATGACCGCATGCGGGTCATTTGCAATCTTTTTGTTCATCCGAATGACCGTGCCGCGTTTCTGCACGATACCGATCTTGCCGTGCTGAATGAAACGCTCACGAAGGACGCGCCCCGTAAATACGTGAATTTCCGTGAGCTGATCGGTGACACGGTCGTTTACTATCAGGGGCAGTATACCCTGCTTGACATGGAAGGGGTCAGGGGCTGCACCGTCTGCTTCAGGAATGTGGATACGGAAACCAGAAAGCATATATTTCATCAAAGCATGGAAGAAGCCATTTCCGATGACTATGAGTGCCTTCTGCATGTGGATCTTGAGAGCATGGAGGAGGATCATTACCGCATCAGCGATTTCTTCAGCAGCCGTGTGCCCGGCTTCGCGCGGGAAAAGAATTATCTTGCCCGTACCGGGCTGCTTGCCGATACGCTTGTCCACCCGGAGGATAAGGAGCGCTTCCTCGCGGGGGTGGATCCTGCCGTCGTATCTGAAAAAGTAAAGGGCTCCGTGCCCTATTATGTGGATTTTCGTGTCTGCACAGAGGACGGGGTGCACTGGTTCCAGGCCAAATATGTGCATCACAGCACGCACGGGGATCATAACTGCGCGATCCTCGGCATCACGAACATCGATGACATGATGGCGCAGAAGGAGCGCAATGAGGAAATTCTCAGGAAGAATCTGCGCCTCATCGAGGGCGTCGCGTCCAATTTCGCTTCGGTGGTCTATGTGGATCTGGAAACCGGCTCATTTACCTATCATGTGGTGCAGAAGAACCGTCAGGAGCAGTATGACAGATACGGCCTGGACAGCCGCAGCTTTGATGAGGCGTTCCGCGCCTACGCGAAGGATGTCATTTACGAAAACGAGCAGGAAAGCATCATTGAAGCTTTCAGGCTGGATAACATGCGAGAGCGTCTGACGCGGGAGCCGCAGTTTACCGAGACCTTCCGGACTGTTGACAGCGGCCGCACCGCGCTGTGTCAGATAAAGGCGGCGCTGGCTGACTGCCCGGAGGTGACGCTGTCCATCCGGACCGATGGGACGGTCCTGACGGAGGGGAGCGCTCCTCTCAGCGGGCAGAGCGCGGCAGGTATGCTGGAGAATGCCGGACGGATCTGGGCGGATCTGGGTGAGACTCCGGCAGAGACCGCCGTCCGGACCCTGACTGCAGCCGGGGCGGAGCAGGCCGAAGAGATGCTGGTCCCCATAATGGCATCCCCGGGGAGCGACGGCAGTTGGGCCGTGCTGGCACAGCAGACCGGATAAAAGAATCAAAAAGTTACAGAAAATACAGGACGCGCTCCGGTTTTGCGGAGTGCGTACCTTTTTGGAATACAGTTCAAAAAAGAACCACTTAGTATGTGAGGAGAGATATAAGTGATGATTAGAGTAAAAAACAGGGGGGATCGGGAACCAGGATTTGCAGTACAAAAGGAAAAAATAAACCATGAAGTATGCAAAATAGACAAAAATAGGACACTAAATTTTACGCTTTTATGCGGGCATGCAGGGCGGGGCTTTGAAACTTACTAAAACGGACGATTTAGTCAAAAATTTAACAAAAACCTGAAGGATACTTTTCAGTTTACTTTCAAAAAATCGGGGAAAGCGAAGTGGTGGGAGACAAAAAATGAACTTGCTTTTTATCGGGTTTTCAAGTATCATTTTGAATGGAATCAGCAAAATTCCTATGCGGCAATCCCAACGAAAGGCGGTGAAATAATGTCTCTGGAAGGAATCAAGCAGGTGACAGAAACCGAGGAAATGACCCAGCAGCGTAAGGCAGAAGCCATGGCGCAGGCCAAAAAGACCGTATCCGACGCCCGTCAGGCAGGGGAGGAGGCGCTGGCCGCCGCCCGGGCCGAAGCCGAGGCTCAGGTCAAGGACTTTATGAAAGAAGCTGAGAAGAAGGCTTCAAAACACAGCGAAAAGGTCATTGAAGAGACCAGGCGCTCCTGTGATGCGCTTCGTCAGTCGGCGGAAGGCCGGATGGCGGACGCGG
>CALGBY010000091.1 GCA_937886445.1 uncultured Clostridia bacterium
TAACAACAGAGTGCAAAGTTAGTGATAATTTGCGAAACATCAGCACTTTTTCAAAAAAAATCATGCAGAAGATGGAAAGGCTCCCACTTCTGCATGAATTTTAGGTTGTATGTGACGGGTAGAAAGTCGTCGAAAGAACTACCGCGAATTAATCTTCACGTGCCACGTGGCGGATGATGCCTTGCTTTGAGCTAGTGATGAACTCCGTGATGGTGTTCGTCTCATAGCCTTCAGGAATCTGCTCGTGAATCTTGATAACGGCATCTTCAAGACTGAAATTACCTGCAGTGATGAGACGGAACGCATTGCTGACGTGACGAAGCACGCGTTCGTCGCAGTTCTCGATTACGCGCTGCATAATGTAGCTGTTGACACCCTGATAGCTGGCGGGATTGCCACCGAAAACGCTGTAGGGGAGGATGTCCTGCTGCACGCGGCAGCCGCTCTTGAGGAGTGCCATGCGACCCACGCGGACCTTGTGCTGCACGACGCAGGCACTGGAGAGAATGGCCCAGTTGTGGATTTCGCACTCGGGGGAGATGCTCACGCTGATACCAATGACGCAGTGGCTGCCGATCTGCACGTCGTGACAAACGTGGACCTTGTTCATCAGCGAGTTCTCATTGCCGATGACAGTGGCGCTCTCGGGAGTAAGGCTACCGGCAACGACCACATTCTCACGGATCACGTTGTCATCGCCAATCTCCACACGGCAACGAGTGCCGGGGACGTAGTGGAAGTCCTGGGGAACGGAGCAGATGACGGTGTTCTGGTAGATGGTATTATTCTTGCCCATGCGAGTACCATTGAGAATAGAAACGTAGGGCATGATTACGCAGTTATCACCAATCTCCACATCGCCTTCGATATAGGCAAAGGGATAGATGGTTACGTTTTCGCCGATTTTAGCATTGGGATCGACGAAGGCTTGAGGACTGATGTTCTTCATAAGTCGATAGAGGCTTTAGTTTGATCCGCCGCCGAGGGCTTGATAGAGAGTAATGGCAGCAACAACCTTCGAGTAACGGTTGTTGATGAGTCCAAGCTGGGCCTGGAGAAGGTTCATCTGAGCCGTGAGAATCTCAAGGTAGGTAGTTGTGTTGCCGTTGTGGAAAAGGAATTCGGTGTCGTCGTATGCCTTCTGGAGTTCGGCAACCTGCTCGGTACTGATGTCGATCTGCTCGCAAGCGCTATGGTACTGGGCAAGCGCGTTGCTCACTTCCTGACCTGCAGTGAGGAGCGACTTTTCGAAGTCAAGCTGCGCGTTCTCGAAGTCAATCTTCGAAATCTTGAGGTTACCGATCAACTGGCCACGGGCAAAGATAGGCTGTACGAGACTTCCAACACCTGCAGCAATGAACTTACCAGGATTAACAACCATTGAACCGAGGCTATTGGTGTACTGACCTGTACCAGAGATGGTAAGCTGGGGACACAACTGGCCGCGAGCCTTCATAACGCCATAGGTGGCATAGGCAAGACGATTCTCGGCAATAGCTACGTCGGGACGGTTGGCAAGGAGTGCGAGGGGGTAACCGGTGCTGAACTCCTCGGGGAAACCATCGGCCGTAAAGGCAGAGCGCTCGATGGCATGGGGTGCTTCACCCTGAAGCATGCAGATGCTATTCTCCAACTCGCGCTGCTTATCACCTAGGGAGACGATGCCACTTTCGATGCTGAGAACCTGTGCCTTAGCACTGGCGATGGCCGCACTGTTTACATAACCCACTTCTTTGAATGCCTCCATGATTTCAATCTGCTTGTTCCAGATGCTGAGGGTTTTCTGGGAGGTGGCAAGCTGCTCGTCAAGCATCTGTAGGGCGAAGTAGAGATTAGCCATGCCGCAGATGATGCCCGTCTGCGCAGCTTGACGATTGAGTTGTACTTGCTGCACGGTAAGCTCGGTCTGCTTCAGTGAGTTGCGGAGCGTGCCGAAAGCGTCAATTTGCCAAGAAGCCTGGAGAGGAACAGAGTAAGTCTTGCTGTTGTCCATTCCCATATCGAAAATCTTCGAGACGGTTCCACTGGGACTCAAAGCAATCTGGGGCAGATACTGGAACTTGTTGAGATGCAAAGCGATGTTGGCCGTTTTGAGCGCATTGTCCACCTTGCGAAGGTCATAGTTCTGCGCTAGAGCCTTATTGATGTGCTGCTGCAGGATGGGGTCGGTGAAGACTTCCTGCCAGGGCGTAGTGCCGAAGCTGACAGAATCTTCGACCTCAAGGGGAGCGTTGAGTGCCACGGGGTCGCGATAAAGATCCTTGGTGATCTCTTCGATACGCTGATCGTTGCGCTCGTAGTTGCCCCAGAGACCACAGCTCGAGAGCAGCATCGTGCCTGCTATAATATATAAAGATGAGTATTTCTATGCTTTAGGGTACTAAAACATGAAAATATTTTCATAAAATGGAAAAAATATGAAAATTTTGTAAAAAATATTGAAAAATAACGGCATTCACGATGATCCGGGGCTCGGGAACGGCACACTTCGATCAGTGCGCGTGCAGCTGTTTTTCCAGATCGTCTATTCTCTGCGTCAGCTGGGTAAAACGTTCCAGCACCGGGTCGGGCAGATCCGCGTGTTTCAGGTCCACACCGATATCGGGGTTTTTGCTGCGTACCACGCGTCCCGGATTGCCTACCACCGTGCAGTGACTGGGAACATTCTTCAGCACGATACTGCCCGCGCCGATCTTTACACCGTCTCCGATGGTGATGGGTCCCAGCACCTTGGCTCCGGCGCCTACAGTGACTCCGCTTCCGAGCGTCGGGTGACGCTTTCCGGTATCCTTTCCGGTACCGCCCAGTGTCACGCCCTGATACAGCGTGACATTGTCACCGATGACGGCTGTTTCGCCGATGACGGTCCCGGCACCGTGGTCGATAAACAGCCCTTCACCGATCGAGGCGCCGGGATGGATATCGATGCCTGTACGCCTGCGCGAACGTGTATTGATCAGACGTGCGATCAGAAAATGCTTTTTCAGATACCAGCGATGCGCGTGCCGGTATGAGCGAAGCGCGCGAAAACCGGGATAGCACAGTACAACTTCAATACGGCTTTTTACAGCAGGGTCACGGTCCATTACCGCCTGTATGTCTCTTTTTAACTGTTCAAACAAGGTTGACTCCGATCAGGAGCGGGAAAACAAATTCTCATGCTCCGTTTTTTTACATTCCGGCTTCATCGCTGCGGATGATATCTTCAGCGGCTTCTCCGGAAACACGTGCGGCGGGTTCTTCATCCAGCATCAGCTCGGCAGGCCCGAGGATGCGGTTTTCCTGCGCGTTCAGAAGGGGTTCCGTACGCTCGACACGCTCATATTTGCCGCTCTTCTTTTTCTGCCATGCCTTCAGGTTGTCACGCAGTTCGTCCTTCACGGTGGCGATGATGCGGTTCTGGATATCGATATCCTCAACAGGGAACATCAGCTCCACACGCTTATCCAGGTTTCTGGGCATCCAGTCGGCGGAAGAAAGGTATACCTTGTGCTCGCCGCCGTTTTCAAAGATGAAAACGCGCGCGTGCTCAAGGAAGCGCCCGACGATGGAACGCACCCTGATGCCGGGATGCTTTTTGGTTTTGATGATGCAGATGCCGCGCACGATCAGGTCGATCTGTACGCCGGCCTCTTCCGCCTTATAGAGCAACTTTACGATATGCGGGTCGCAGAGGCTGTTCATCTTCGCGATGATGCGGGCGGTCATGCCGTCCTTCGCGTTTCTTGTCTCTCTGCGTATGCAGTCCTCCAGCGTCTCACGCAGATACAGCGGAGCAGCTACCAGCTTTTCCGCCTTTTCCGCCTCGGTGGGGCAGGTGAGAGAATTGAAGAACGCGGTGGCATCGCGGCCGATCGCCTCGTCACAGGTCATCAGACCCATATCTGTGTAAAGCTTGGCGGTGGAATCGTTGTAGTTACCGGTGGAAAGGTGTACATAGCGGTTGAGGCCGCCCTCCTCACGGCGCAGGATCAATGTGATCTTGCTGTGGCATTTCAGGTTCGGCACGCCGTAGAATACCTGGCATCCGGCCTTTTCAAGCTTTTCACACCAGTTGATATTGTTTTCCTCATCAAATCTGGCGCGTACCTCCACCAGGACTGTGACCTGTTTTCCGTTCTTCGCGGCCTCTGTGAGAGCGGCAACGATGGGGCTCTTCCCGCTCACACGGTAAAGCGTCTGCTTGATCGCCAGAACATCGGGATCTTCGGCAGCTTGCCTGATCATGCGTACAACAGGCTCAAAGCTGTCGAACGGATGATGGAAGAACAGGTCGCCCTTGCGGATGGCTTCAAAAACATTGCTGTCATTTTCAAGACGGGGATCCAGCTTGGGGGTAAAGGGAGTGAAGCACAGATCCTCCAGACCTTCAAGAGAGGAGATCTGCTTCATGAAATAATCAGGATTCAACGGACCGTTTACGGCGATCACCTCGCGGTCGGTCACATCAAGATATTTTTTCAGCTTGCCGAGCAGAACCGGGTCAGAGCCGGTCATGATCTCTACGCGTACCACCTGGCCCCACTTGCGCAGCTTCAGGTTTTTGCGCATTTCCACGATCAGCTCCTGCGGATCATCGTCGTTGTACACAAAGTCGGTATTGCGGGTGATGCGGAAGGGCAGGATCGCGGAGGGCTTTACGCCGCCGAACAGCCTGTCCATGAACATGCTGAGTACATCCTCCAGCATGATGCCGCGCGCACGCCCCTGTCCCATCGGGAGCATGACCACACGGCTGATCCCCGCCGGCATGGGAACAAGCGCCATTTTTACGGCACTGCGTCCCTGAGGGGGAAGGGAGACGGCGATATGGATATGCTTCGCGGCCAGCAGAGGGAAGGGACGCCGGTCATCAATGGCACGCGGCGTGAGCAGGGGCTGGATCTCCCTGTCAAAATAATCGCTCAGCCACTGCTTCTGATCGGCACTCAGATCATTGGCCTTCAGGAAATACACACCGGCGTTTTTGAGCTGCGGCAGATAATCATACTGAAGCAGATCATACTGCCGTGCCACCTGCTTGCGTACGCGGCGCCAGATCTCATCCAGCTGTTCCTGACTGGTCATTCCGGAAGGATCCTTTTTGGTCTTTTTCACCGCGGTGCAGTCTCTTACCAGACCGCCGACGCGCACCATGAAAAATTCATCCAGATTGCTGGAACAGATCGATATAAATTTGCCCCGTTCCAGAATGGGGTTATCAGTGTTGGCTGCTTCCTCAAGCACACGACGGTTGAAACTGATCCAGCTGAGTTCTCTGTTTTCATACTTGCTCATAAATAATGCCTGCTTTCCGAATATATTCTGATAATTATTTAATGCGACAGTTCGTTGGTGAGGGTGATCATATCGACCTGCGGAGCGCAGAATACACGCATCGGAAGGGTATACCGGCTGCATGTGCCGAGCCCGGGGGAAATGTACTGAAAAACACCGTTCACATAGCTCAGCCCTGATACTTCCTTTTCATCGGGAAACCAGTCCCACCCTCCGGCAATACGGGAAGGAATGCGAACGGCACCGATGAGCGGCAGCCTTACCTGACCGCCGCACAAATGACCGCACAGCACAAGAGAGGCGCGATAACCGGTCTGTACACCGCGAACAAGGATCTCTTCCTTCATATCAGCGTCCTTTTCGGCGCGATAAGGGGCGTGCTTCAGCACGATATAGATATCGGACGCGCTCATGCGGCTGCGGGCGTCATCGATCCTGCTAAGCAGATCCATCCAGTATTCAAGATACAGCAGCATCGCGTCCCGCTCTTCGCTCGGTTCCTTCTGTTCCCAGCTTTGCTGCACTTTGACCAGCTCGCGTCTCCGCGCGGCCGTATCCGTATTCATCGCTTCTTCCGGGCAAAACCATACGGTGCTTTTGCCGTAACGAACATCGGTGGGACAATCCAGATAGATCGCGCCATGCGCCTGTGCTTCCAGCACCCAGGGCGCGTATGGACTGTCGCCGTCGTGCGGGGAGGAAAGGATGGGATCGGGATCCTCATCACCGGAAATGAAGTATATCCTGTCCGTTCCGGGAAGACGGTCCAGCATATCGCAGAAGGCAGAGCAGTCGCCGTCCTTTCCGGTCATATCGCCGGTGATGCATACAGCGGAGATCTTTGACGCCGAGGCACCCCAGGCAGTGCCCATCCTGCTCTGCGCGGCGCCGAATTCCCGGCCGTGCAGGTCGCTTATGTGCAGTATGGAGAAGTTGCCTGAAAGCTGCGGTACGGTCACCGTTGTTTTTTTGA
Source organism: uncultured Clostridia bacterium (assembly GCA_937886445.1). Classification (GTDB taxonomy): domain Bacteria; phylum Bacillota; class Clostridia; order Christensenellales; family Aristaeellaceae; genus ZC3RG03. The sequence goes on from CALGBY010000091.1 coordinate 6,251, forward strand.
ATGAAACACGGGCGTTGTTGACACTGCTGAAGACAAAACAGATGATGACCAAAAACACTGCCAGGATGAACAACGCAAGCAGCGCTTTCAGAAAAGGATGGCCTTTTTTATCTTCGCTGCCGAACGAAATGTCTTCTTTATGAAAAGGCATGCTTATGTCCTACCCTCCGGAAGAGGCACCAATGGCTGCTTGAAAAATGGGCCGAGACCATTTCCAAACTTGTGCCTTGAAACATAAAATGGTACAAAATATATTATATACAAAAAAACCAAAAATGCAATATTAATGTAACAAATTTGTCAAAAATCAGGAGATATCAGGTAGCCCCGGAAAACGAGAACCGGAACACGTGTGTTTTTGTCCTGCCTGATGAGATATGCATGTGATCATTCCGTATCAAAGGGCGCTGACAGGAAAGAAAAACAAAGTCAGCCCGCGCGGCGCGCGGGCTGACGGGAGAAGCGAAATATCATACCGGGATGGCGGTCCTTTTGATCTCGGCACCGGCCAGCATGACGATACCGATGCCGTGTGTATCGTTAAAGCGCCACATCAGTGTGCGGTAGTAGGCACGGGAGAAGGAGAAGCCGGAGCCCTGACATACGCCGTACAGATTGCCCTTGCGGTCGATCGCGGTATCGCACAGCCCGTTCCAGGCGCGCTTAACGGCAGCCTCAGCGGCGTTACGAAGCTCGCCCGGATACAGCCCGAGACGGATGCCGCGGCAGAAAGCGCATATCATCATGGCCGTTGAGGAGGCTTCGGGGTAGGTTTCGGTGTCATCCAGGATCTGATGCCAAAGCCCGGTGTCTCCCTGCAGCTGAAGATAACCGCGTGTGAGCTCTGTAAAGAAAGATATGAGCCTGTCGCGGTACGGATGTGCCGGATCCAGCTTCATCAGCAGCTCGCTGAGTGAGAAGATCACCCAGCCGTTTCCGCGGCACCACGGGATGCGGTTGTTTTTGCCGTGACGCAGGCACATCATGTGTGCCATGATCTTCTTTTCGGGCATAAAAAGCAGATCCCGGTAGAGAAGAAGCTGCTTCGCGCACAGATCCATGGCCTCGTTGCTGCCGGTCAGCGTCGCGTAACGGCACAGGAACGGAACGGACATATACATATCATCCGCCCATATGGTATCGTCCCGGCGGCAAAATGCGCCTGCTCCGGTGCGGGGCTGTTCACGGAGCATATATTCGGCAACGCGCTCGGCGATCGCCTTTACTTCAGCGGAGCAGGCTCCTTCCTCCTCCAGCATCAGGGAGGCGAAGGAACCGCAGTCATCAAGCGCGTCCAGCCAGCAGATCTGCTGGTTTACACCGGGAAAACCGAAATGCGCTTGATCCCACAGGGCGTATTCGTGGATATCCGTCACCTGACGTACATGGCTGTGTACATAGGAAACAAAGGATGGCTCCTCCAGCAATCTTCCGGAGGAAAGAAGACCGTACAGCGTGACGCCGAGCGGGTAGGTCCAGCGCCCGAAAAGCAGGACCTCATTATAGGGACGCAGAACGGTATGCGCGATATCCGGACGCCATACGGTACCGGCGTAAACAGCACCGCCGCGCGGAAGACTTTCCGGATATACGGTTTTTTCACAGAGGCCGAGCAGCAGATAAGGAGTACACCTCCCTTTGACGGGCAGAGGACACGCAAAACGGATACCGTTCTGCTCAAACAGCCCACGCAGGGCGGCGAGCTCTCCCCATAAAAGCAGCTCATGCCGGCCCTCGGGAATGAGGCACGGAGAATCGGGTCTGCTGTTGTCCGCAAGGATCACTTCCGCTCCGGAAAGTGAAATGTCATGATCAGAAATACTGTATGTCCATGCATAAAACATACCGGATTCTGATATCCGTTCTTCAGATACTTCAGGAAACCATGTCAGCCCCGCAGCCTCCTCGCAGTCTCCGAAGCAGGGGGAAAGGTCTGCCGGCTCGTGATCTGAGGGGGCTGTATACAGAAAACCGGCTTCGCCTTTCCTTTGCGAAAACGGCATAATGTAGTTGCAGGGTTCCCACTGCGGCATCGCGTTGCGGAATATACAGCCAAAGCCGATAGAGGTTTTTTCGCAGCGGAACAGAAAGCGGTTGTACCCTTCCTTCAGCGTTACCGAAAAACGAACGGGCTGACCGTCACGCTCCTGCCCGCCGTTTGACACGAACACGCTTTCTTCATTCAGCCATACGCGTACGGGGCCGAAACAGCTTACCGTAAAGTTGCTGCCCTTGGCAGCGGGACAATACAGGTCCGCAATGGCAAAAGCGATATCGCCTTCCCTGCTTTCGGGAAAGCGCTCATCAAAATCCAGAATATACCCGGCGCTTCTGTCCGCCCGGATGCCCTGCGTGTCAAAGGTACGCCACACAAAAGGAGAAACAGGGTTGTCTCCCATGTATTTTGCGGCCATCAGCCTGATGATCTTTTCAGGATCGTTCGTGTGCAGACAGGATGCGCTCTCGCGGTCATCGAAATAATAGCCCATTTTGATCACTCCTTACACATAGATATTATTCTGCTTTTGCTGCCTTTTTCCTGCCGTGTTCCGACCCGGGCGGTACATAATTTGCCAAATGATATGCAACAGGCAAAAATTACAAAAATAGATACAGGAAACGAACACAATGTAATACTATCTCGCCGCTGTCAGCGAAGTAAAAACATGAAAGTAATTTTCGAAAACCGAAAAAACAGCAAAAATCCCTATCGAATTTTGAAAATTATACATTGAAATGCCGAAAAACATGTGATAGAATTTGAAACATAAAAAATACAAAACCATTGTGATGAAATCAAAAACCAGATGAACGGCTTACGCAAATTCAAAAACAGATATAAGCAGAAGATATGAAAACGGTTAAATGTAACCGTTTGGCACTGAAAAACGCCGGGAGGAAAGTTATGATTCAGATGATCGTTCTGGAGGGGATCCTGTTTGCAGGGCTGTGCGGCGTGGCAACAGCACTTGCACCCGATGCTTTTTCTATGGTTATTACTGTTGTAATGACGGCAGCGACCATGGCCGGGTATTTTTTCGGCATGGTTCCGGCGGCAATGTATGCTGTCGGATTCAGAAAAGGGATCAAAACGGTGAACGATATCAGCGAAGTGCAGAGCGAATCTCACTGGCAGGTGGCAAAAAACACAGATGAGATGTTCCGGCAGAAGACGCTGGATACCCTGTACGCGGGATATATCGCTCAGGCGGAGCGTCAGGAACGCGACGGCCTGGTGCCCGGAGATCTGGAGGATGTGCTCAATGAAGAAAGCCTGGCACTCAGAAGCTGGCAGCGTGTGATCCACCAGCTGCCCGGAACGCTTACGGCGCTGGGCCTGCTCGGAACATTCATCGGCCTCATCGTGGGTATCAGCCGGATCGGCTTCTCTTCGCTGGAGGCCGCGCTTTCCAGTATAGAGGTGCTTCTTACCGGTACCAGGACCGCATTCTTCACCTCCATCGCGGGCGTAATTCTATCGGTCGTTTTCAATATTCTCCATAAGCTGCAGTGGAATGTGATGCTTCGCGAGATGGGACTATTTTATGAACGCTTCCATCTGAATATACTGTCGGACAGCCGTGAGCTGAACGATATGAAACGGCGGAAGGATCTTTCCGTGATCCTGGAACGGCTGGACAGACTGCCGGGCATCACGGCCTTCAGCAACGGCAAGAAAGACTCGGAGGATGAGACGGAGCAGCAGATCATGCCGGAGATCCGCGAAGGCCTGCGCAGAGGGGAATTTATCTTTTATGTTCAGCCGCGCTATGATCTGAACACAAAAAAGATCAACGGCGGTGAGGCACTGGTACGCTGGAGGCACGCGGATCTGGGCATCGTAAGCCCGGCGGCATTTCTTTCCGTGGTGGAAAAGAACGGATTTATCGTACGCATCGACCGGTTCCTGTGGGAAAGCGTATGCAGGCAGATGGCAGAGCGGATCAGGCAGAAAAAGCCGCTGGTGCCCATATCCGTGAATGTGAGCAAAACAGATATCCTCGTAATGGATGTAGCGGCCTTCTTTATCAATCTTGTGAGCAGCTACAGGATACCGCCCAGATACCTTGAGGTGGAGATCGCGGAGTCCGCCTATGTGCAGTGCGAACAGGAAGCGAGAGAACTGGAGGGGAAGCTTCGTCAGGCCGGCTTCCGTGTGCTTGCGGACGGCTTCAGCGGGGACTTTGTGGCGGTGAATATCCTGCGGCGCTGCGAGGTGGACGCGGTGAAGCTGGACATGCGCTTCTTCAGCGCCAGAGAGCCTGATGTGCTGCGCAACGGCTTTGACCAGGCAAAGGCGATCGGCCGGCCGGTGATCGCCGTGGGCATTGAGACTGCGGAGGAACTGACGGTGCTGAGGAGCTGTGCCTGCGAAGCGGGGCAGGGGTATCTGCTGCATAAGCCGATGAGTGTTTCCGATTTTGAAAATGAGATCGACCGGGATATGTTTCCCCGGATATGACGGTTATGTGATTGGGAGAAAGGAGGGAGCGGGATGGCGGCAAGGTGGCAGAAGAAAGACGGCGGCAATGACGAAGTAAGCTACTGGCAGACGATATCCGATGTGCTTTCGGGACTTCTGCTGGTGGTGCTTCTCATCAGTATCCTGCTTGCTCTGTATATGGTGCGTTCTCCGAAGGACGACAAACACTACGAATATGAAAAGGACGCCAGCGGCTATGAGGCGGACGGTACCGGCTACGCCGGACGCGGACGCGGCTATGTAGGCGGCGGAGGAGCGGGAAGCGGGGGAACGATATCGGGTACGCCCACTCCGCTGCCCCATGCAACACCGACCGTGACCGCATCCTGGCTGCCCACAGTGACCCCCACCGTTACTCCCGCGCCGCAGGCCGGCGGCGGAGGCGGCGGCGGAGGAGGAGGCTCCGGCGGAAAAGGAAGAGGAGACAACGAAGGGCGCTACCGCTATGCCGACGAGGGCTGGGGCGACTATGAGGGAACCGAAAAAGCGGCTGTATATGTGCGCGTGATGGACGCGGAGACCGGGAAACTGATCGCAAAGGAAGGCATCCGTTTCACGCTGACCGGGCGAAACGGCAAACAGGAAAGCCTTTACTCCTACTATCCTGTCAGGGTAGCCTTCAATGAGTTTGATACGACCGAGAACGGTACCTTCTATTTTCCGGAAAAGCTGGAACTGGGGAACCATGTGCTGAAGGAAGCAACAGAACCCGAGGGCTATGACGCTTCCGAGGATATCCAGTTTGAGATCACGCAGAGCCATGAATGGAATGATCCGGTCACCGTAACGGTGTCACTGTATCCCTCGCGCAATGTGATCCGGTTTGTTCAGAAGGACGCGCAGACGGGCGCGCAGGTGACGGACGGCAGCTATCTGATCAGGGCGGCCGAGGAGATCATGACGGCGGATGGCACGGTGCGCCTGCGCGCGGGTGAGACCGCCTGCATGCCTGTGTGCGGGGAGGATGGCGTGTGGACGAGCGAGGAGCTGTACCTTGGCAAATACGAGATCGTACAGGCGGCGCCGCCGGAGTATCACGTGGCGCTGAAGGAACCGGTCAGCGTGACTGTAAGCCGGAAGCAGAAGGATGTTGAGGAAAAGCCGCTTACGCTCAAATGCGAGCGGACGAGACTGCGCGTTCTTCTCAAGGATGAGAACGAAAGCGATATTGCTTTGCCCGGCGCCGTATTCACCCTGACGGGCGGCGGTGAAACGCTGGAAGCGGTCACGGACGCAAACGGCTCACTGATCTTCGATGTGCTGAAACGGAACACGGAATACACACTGGATGAGACTGCCGTTCCGGTTCATTACCGGGCGACCGGCGAAAGTGAATCGATCCGTGTGGACGGTAACGGCACGATCGAAGGGAGCGCGGAAGCGAAGCTGCTGCTTACCAACCGCACACTGAGGGCGTCTGTACTGATCCGTGATACGCTTACCGGCATTCCGGTACCCGATCTTTTCGTGACGCTGTGTGATGAAAACGGAACACGTGTCGCGGGCTGGGCAACAGCCGGAAACGCGCACCGGGTGGACGGCCTTGATGAAGGCGTCTATACGCTGATCATCAGCGACAGGGAAAAGCGTTTTGATATGCGGGTGCAGGACAGCGCGGATATACAGATCTTTGAATACCGCGTGTTTTCGGACAGCGGGCTTACCGTGGTCATCATTCTGATCGCGCTGATCCTGGCGGTAGGGCTTTTCTTCGCGCTGAGAATGCTGCTGCGCAGAAGAAACAGAAGAGAGACGAACGGTGATGACTGAAAAGACGGTGTCAAAAACGAATGAAAGGAAGCGACGGCAGTGAACGGACAGAGCAGGGAAATCAGGGTATCGGATCTGCTTACCGCTGTATGGGCAAAAAGAAAACTGATCGCTGTGCTGGCGATCGTCGGGCTGCTGATCGGTATTTTCGCCTCTGTCATCTCATGGCTGCGCGGTGAGATGTCCAAGGAATACGCGGTCAACTCCTCCTTCGCGGTCACCTCTGTTACCGAAAACGGGATGTTTTCCTCTGGAAGAACGCTGCCCACCTCTGGAGATATCAAGCTTTCCGAAAACATCGTGGAAAGCGTGATCTATGTTATGAAAAGCGATCGCATGCTGAACAGTGCGATCGATGATCTGGGGCTGATGGGAATATCGGCGAAAAGCATAGCGAACAACCTGCAGGTAAAACGCTACAACAAAACAAACATCGTGGAGATAACGCTGTACTGGCACAGCGCGGAGGAGGGCGTTAAGATCCTCTCAGCGATCAACAGCGTAGCGCCGAAGGTGCTGATAGATACACTGATGGTGGGCGGTGTGAGCGTGGTAAATGATCCCGTGGCGCGCTACATCATCGGCGGTAAGGTGAACGCCAAACTGTGGGTGATCATGTGTGCCCTCGGCGGGTTACTTGGCTGTATATATGCCGTTCTTCTGTGCCTGCTGCGCCCGTCGCTGATCGCTCCCGAGGATATCGGAGCGCAGCTTCATCTCCAGAATCTCGGCCTGTTTCCGATGCGCAATGATCTGTTCGGGAAACAGCTTCGCTTTTTACAGGAGAAGAACCGTGTGGAATCGCCGTTGCTGAGAGAGCGCTTTGCCTTTATCGCTCATACGCTGGAGGTGCGGGCCTCCCGGAAGGGCTGGAAGCTTCTGTTTGCCTGCTCTGTGCTGAAGGACGAAGGACGCTCCGCCATGCTTTGCGGCATCGGCTGGCAGCTGGCGGCAATGGGAAAGCGTGTGCTGCTGGTGGATCTGGATACCGTACATCCCGGGCTTGCCACACTTTGCGGGCGGAAGCCGGATCATCAAAAAAGCCTGAATGCCATATACCGCGGGGAAGCGAATCTGGCGGACGCGCTTGTACCTCTGCGCCCGGGGCTGGATCTGCTGCCGGCGGTGCTGGAAGAGGAAGCGCTGCCTTTGAATGAGGATCTGTTTGCCATTCTGAGGAACGCGGCGGAAGGCTATGATCTTGTATTGATCGATACATCGCCCGCCGGACGCTATGCCGATGTGCTTGCGCTGCGGCATCTGTGTGACGGTGCCTTCCTGATCGTAAGGCAAAACGCCACTCCGATGAAATTGATCAGAGAGGCGCTGGAGCGGCTGGACAAGGCCGGTATCGAGGTGCTGGGCTGCGTGATGAACTTTGTTCAGGAGATCCGCTTCATCGGCGGATTGAAGCGTGAATCCGCTTCATATGCCCGCACAGCGGGGATGCCGGATTATGCTGATGAGAAGGGCAAAACGGAAAAAGGCACCGAAGATAAACAGGAGGCGGAGAAGAAAAGCGTACTGCTTGATTATATCCTGCCGGGGGATGCCGAGGATGATGCCCCGATGGCCGGAGAGAACAGCGCGGGCGGCAGCAGACTGACGGCGGATCCGGACGGGCGCGGCCGGGTAAAAACGCAGGACAGCACCGGAACAGAACGTCCTTTTGAACGGGAAATGCCTCAGACAGCTCGTAATGCACCCGCAGTACCTTTTTCCGGAAACACACAGGAGGAAACGGATAAATCAGGCAAAAACAAAATAGACAGAAAGAGATCGAAGCGGGAGGGCGGGTAAGTTTGAAGATCGTGTCGGCCGATCTTCAAACTACCCATCGGTGCCCTTCCGGAGGGTGGGCCATAAGGCTGAAGGTTGCCGCGCGTGCGAAATGTACGCGCGGTTTTTGAAATCCGCATACGCGTGACGATCCGTTCGCAGGAGCGGTATGGCCGATGTGTTTTCAGCATACCCGGAAAAAGCGGGACCGTGCGTTTTTCGGGAACAAAAAAAGGCTTTTCGCCGTTGTATGGTTGCGGACTTCACGGGTGATGATCAGACACGCGGAGATAAACCAAAGGATACGGAGGGATATGAATGGGACTGGCGGTATGGAGTTTTTTTGAAAAACTGGTTGTATTTCTGTTGATCCCGGTGCTTGCAGGATACACTGTAACGGAGAGTACGCCCGCTGCAGGAATTTCCCGCGGGCCATTACCTGCATTCGGTGACCTTCCGCCCGAAATCATCATTGACGGGGAGGAGCGGCTTTCCTATGCGGCTTTTTCGGACAGCGGAGATGAAAACGGCAATATCTACACAGCGCGTCTGTACAGAAATGAACAGGGCGAAACCGTGCTGGAGGTGACCTGCCGTGATACAGCGTGGGATGAGCTTGTGCGCAGTGTTTACCTTGCGGATAATGACGCGCTAACGCGTTTGGAAGAGATCGCCGGAAACGCAGGGTTTTCGTGCTGGCAGCAGAGTGAGCACTGTTTTATGGAGGTATGCGACGCAAGTCAGCCCTATCTGTATCTGTACTACACGGATGACGACGGATCGGAGCGGAATACGGAAATAAACGGATATACGGTTTTTGATGACCATGAGCTCAGGGCTTACCGCGAAGCGATAAAGCTGATCAAAAAATGGGAAAGAGAAGAAAACCTTATCGAAAGGCAAAATGCGGAGAACGGAAGATGAGCGGAGACGTTCCGGCAACACGCATTGACATGGATGAAAAGACCATAACAATATAAAGATCCCCGGAGCGTCCGCTGCCTGAGAAAGGTACGCTCCGGGGATCTTTATATCATCCGGTCAGCTTTTGATGCCGGAGATCAGGTTGTATTTTTCAAAATTTCTGCTCATGAAGGGGAAGGCGATCAACAGAGGCAGCAGGGAGATAAGCACCGCGGCATATCCGAACGCGGGGCTCGCGGCGGCATTCTGGTAGCTTCCTGCGGAAAAATTGTCGTTCATGATATTGAACAGCGTATGCTGCAGAGAGCGCAGTCCGGGAGCATTCTTCATCAGCAGGAGAGAGTCCATAAAGGAATTCCAGTTCTGTACGGCGCAAAACAGGGCAAACGCTCCTATCGCGGGCGCGCACATCGGCAATATCAGGCGGAAGAACACGCGGCTGAAGGAAGCACCGTCAAGCGAAGCGCTTTCCTCAAATGAGGCGGGAACGGAGGAAACGGCCGTCCTGACCAGAATGATGCCGAGCGGAGAAGCGGCGAAGGGGAGGATATAGCCCCAGAAGCTGCCTGACAGCCCCAGCATATCCATCGTGAGATACCAGGGAAGCATACCGGCACCGAAGAAAAGGAAGAGCACGATGACCTTATTCCACAGGCGGCTTTGCCAAAGCGTTTTTTTGCTGAGCAGAAAGCCACCCCATACGGATACGGCTGTGGTGACCAGTGTGCCGATCACTGTTCTGACAGCTGTGATCAGCAGGCTGCCGGTAAAGCTTTTGTCGGAGAACACGGCGGAAATATTGTCGGATACGATGCCAAAGGAGAAACCGCCGGCAGTGCTGACGGAAAGAGGATAAATCAGGACCTCACCTTCCTTGACGGCGGAAGGTGAAGAAAAAGCATTGATCAGGATAAACCAGAAGGGGAATACGCACACGATGAAAATCGCTGCCAAAATCACATAAGAAATGATCACAGCAAGTTTTTCCGACAGGGAAGACGGGATGCGGTTTTTCTTGTTGCTGTTCATTCGTATCGCCTTGTATGATCTTTCGGGAATGTGATCATACTTTCCTTTCTTATCAGCAGCCGCTGCAGCCATCCTTTATTAGGAGGCGAAATGCACGGGCTGCCGGATTTCTTGAATTTACTGCTTTCCGGTATGTTTTTCTTTTTGAAAAGAGAACTTGGTATGCCGTGCGGCGTACGGGGATCGCTCCGCGATGTCCTGCGCAGGCTTTCATCGGGCAGCGCGGGTTATTACAGCAGGCGTTCGCCGCGTACCGTGATCGATACACGGTTGATCAAAAGCAAAAGCACCAGCCCCACAGCGGAGCGGAAGAGACTGAGGACCATAGTGAGCGGGATATCGGCGTTTTCGCGCGCGATACCGGAATTGTAGATCTTCAGATCCAGCACCTGCATATAGTCTGTGTTCGCGTAATTGCGGAACAGCAGGAACTGGTCTGCTCCCGTAGCCAGCACGGTGGCGATGCAGGCAAGGACCATCAGCAGGTATACCGGAAGGAGAGCAGGCAGTGTGACATGGCGAATACATTCCCATACGCCCGCGCCGTCCGTACGGGCGGCGTCCATCAGCTCGGGATCGCGGCGGGCAAGCATGGCGATATAGACAAGACCCGTCAGCCCCATGTTTTTCCACAGATCGAACAGCAGCATTCTCACCCAGGTGAAGGAGGCGTCTTTTTCAAGCCACGCGGTATGCGGGTTTGTGCCTGTTATGACCTGCTCGATCCGGTTGATCAATCCGCTTTCGCCCATCAGCGTCTGCATCGCGGCAAAGACGACGACCCAGGAGAACATACCCGGCAGCACCGCGCCCAGCTTTACGCCGCGGCGGAACGCGGAGGGACGGATGAGAGAAAGCAACACGGCAAACAGCAGCGGCACCCAGCTCGTCGCGAGACCGAGACCGCTGATGATGAGCGTATTGCGCAGCACATTCACCGTATCGGGGTCATCACGGAAAACAGTGATGAAGTTCCTGATGCCCGAAAATTTGTTGGCACTGAGGGCAAGATCACCCGCCTGAAGTGAATAAAGCGAGTAGCGCCAGGCCCAGAAAGGCAGTACGCAAAAGACGAACAGAAGCGCAAGCACCGGCAGCAGCATCAGGAAAAGACGGTACTTTTCGGGAACGCGCGTATTCTGTGCCGCGTTTTTCCCTGCTTTTCGCAGGAGACATACGAGAGACAGCGCGGCCGCGGCAAGGCCCAACGCGGCAAATACCGCCATACCGGCCGTAACGGAGCGAAGAGCGGAGGAGAGCTTTTGCGCCGCCCCGTCCGCAGAAGAACTCGATGCCGACGCGAAACCGCGGGACGCCGCGAAGATCATTACAGTGCCGGCGGTCAGCAGCACGCCCGCGATGAGGCATGTCGTATATCCTTTGCGGGTAAAACGGTGATCTCCCGGCGTAAGCGCCGCGCCCGCGCACAGCGCGATGACGGCGATCAGAGAAACACAGGCACCGGCACGGTAAAGCAGGGTATCGCTGCCGCGGATGATCCCCTTCTCTTCATAAGCGGCCAGCCCGCCTGTGAGGCGTTCCTTTGATAAGGCTGCGGTGATCAGCGGCAGATCCGCCCGCTGAATACTGTTATCGGCTGTGTAGTAGGTTTCGGTCTCACCGGTGTCGGGGTTGATCTCGATGATATGTTCGGTCTCCTCAGGGACAAAGATCGCAGCGGGGTTCATTTCCGGGATGAAAAGAAAGATAAAAAGCAGCACGGCCAATACGCGCAGGATCACTCCCGCGCGGGAAGAGGCTGTTTTTGCCTCGGATGCTTTTCTGTTCTGGTACTGGGACATATATCAAACCTCGATTCGTATCGGATTCCGGCACGCCATAAGGATATTTCCGTCAAATAAAGATTCAGAAAATTACATCATTAATATATATGAAAAGCCTTTATCTGTCAAGCGGAATTTGCCCTTTCAGGGGAGAATGACATGCACGGAAGGGCATCCTGAAAGGGAACAAAAACGGCGCGAAGAAAACAAAAATTTGCGAAAACAGGTGACAAACACGGCATATCCATTGTACAATGATAAAAACATATACGGATGGCAGGCTTGCCGTGTACGGTCCGTTTTCAAAAGCCATTCGTACTTCATCCGAAGGGAGATATACCGGAATGAGAAAAGACATGAAAAAAAGAATGCTTTGCATGCTCTTTGCATTCATGCTGCTGTGCGGCGTGTACGCAAAGGCGGAGCCGGGAAAAACGGAGCTTGAAAGGGAAGAGGGATGCAATCTCCTTACCCTGTACTGGCAGGGCAGCGGAGACATCGCCACATCCGATATCTGGATCTGGTTTCCCGGAAAGGACGGAAAAGGATATCTGTTTGAGGAATGTGATTACGGCTGGCGGGTGCAGCTGAATGTGCCCCAGGAGATCACCGAAGTCGGCTTTATTGTGAGAAAGAACTGCTCCGCGCCGGGCGGCTCCGCCTGGGGGGACGCCGTGAAGGATTTTTCTGAGGACCGGTTCGCGCAGATGACCTCACAGGATACCAGGGTGTATCTGAAAAGCGGGGACGGAAAGCAATATGAAAGCGAGGACGGTGGGAAGACCTTGAAGGAGATACGCATGTTCAAAATGGCGGCAATGACCGGAATGAGCGAGATCACCTATACGATCGCTCCGGCCATGCGCATCACATCCGCCGATCAGGTAAAGGTACGCCAGGGCGACAGGGAGATCGCCGTGAGCAGGATCAGCAGCCTGAACAACAATGTGGTAACGGGACGCATCACCACGGAGGAACCGCTGGATATCATGCTGCCCTATACGCTGGAGATCGAGAGCTTCGGCACAAAGAACGTGATCCCCACAACCGTGTTTGACAGCAAAGAATTTGTTGATAACTATACCTACACGGGGGATGATCTGGGCGCGGTCCCGGGTGAAAACGGTACCTGCTTCAAGCTGTGGGCACCCACTGCTTCCCGGGTGACGCTGAACCTGTATGAGGCCGGAAACGGCGGCAGCGCGTACAGCCGGATCGATATGATACGCGGAGAAAAGGGCGTATGGAGCGTGAACGACCCCTGCGGCCCCGGCACCTACTACACCTATACAGTTACAACGGCTCTCGGCGCGCAGGAGACGGCTGACCCGTACGCGAAGGCAGCCGGCTTGAACGGGGACCGCGGCATGGTGGTGAACGCGGCGGAGCTGGACCCTGATAACTTTGAAAATGACAGGCTGTACAGCGGCATTTCATCCTATCCGGAGGCTGTGATATGGGAAGTGCATGTACGCGATTTTTCTGTCGGCAACGCCGCCTCCGCCTATCCCGGAAAGTATCTGGCCTTTACGGAAACAGGGCTTGTGAACGCGTCCGGCATCCCGGTGGGGATCGATTATGTGAAGGATCTGGGCATCACACATATCCATCTGCAGCCGGTATTTGACTTTGCCAGCGTGGATGAGACAAGCCAGGACGCGTATAACTGGGGCTATGACCCGAAAAACTACAATGTGCCGGAGGGATCCTATTCCACAGACCCGTATCACGGCGAGGTGAGGATCACCGAATTCAAGCGGATGGTACAGGCGATCCACGAAAACGGTATGGGAGTGGTGATGGATGTGGTGTACAACCACACCTATGACGCCAATTCCTGCCTGAATAAGTGCGTACCCTATTACTATTACCGCTATAACGTCTCCGGTGACAACAGCAACGGCAGCGGCTGCGGAAATGAAACGGCCAGCGAACGGGTGATGATGCGCAAGTACATCGTGGACAGCGTGATGTGGTGGGCGAAGGAATACCATGTGGACGGCTTCCGCTTTGACCTGATGGCTCTTCATGATATCGATACCATGCAGGCGGTAGAACAGGCGCTGCACGCCTGGAATCCGCGCGCGATCATCTACGGCGAGGGCTGGACGGGCGGCACCTCCGCTCTCAATGCCCAGAAGATGGCTTCTCAGGCCAATATACGCAGGATCACCGTTACCGAGGGCGCCGCGGGCGGCATTGCCGTGTTTGATGACGCGATCCGCGACGGCCTGAAGGGCTCGGTGTTTGACAGCGCCGAACGCGGGTTCATCAGCGGCAACGCGAACAGCCTTTTTGCCTGGAAGACGGTACACGGCATGACAGGCGGAAAGAACAACCTGTCGACCTCCTGGAGAACGGATAATAACGCCGTGATCTGCTACATGAGCTGCCATGACAATATGACACTGTTTGATAAGCTGACCGTTTCCTGCCCGGGAGCGGAAAAGGAGACACTGCTTCGTTCCGAACGGCTGGGGGCCGCGGCGGTAATGCTGTCAAAGGGAACGCCGCTGATGCTGGCCGGCGAGGAAATGCTGCGCAGCAAGGGCGGAGATTCAAACAGCTATATGTCTCCGGACAGTGTGAATATGATTCGCTGGGACAGCCTTACACAGGACAGTGATGAATACCTGATGAGCCGCTATTACAGACAATTGATCGCTCTGCGCAGGGAAAAGGCATTCATCCGAAACGGTGAGATCAGCTGTGAGGTGACCGGAAACAGCTGTATACGCGTGATATGGACAACAGACGGCCGAGAAGTGGCTTTTGCGCTGCTGAACCCCAACACCTTCGCGCAGAACGCGGCTCTTCCGGAAGGAGAGTTCACCTTCCTGTACGGCGGTGAAGGTTCGGCAAACGGAAGCGTTACCGTGCCGGCGGGTGAATGGGTGCTGCTTGAAAAAGTGAACAGCGCAAGGTAACGGATCGATATCCATATCCGGGCGGAGAGGGCTTCCTTCTCCGCCTTTGTTTTTATACATGACCATCTGAATACTGAAATTCGGTATCTATTAAGGCAATACCGCACAATTCGTCAGCACACTGAGCGGTGCCTTTTCCAACATCTTCATCTTGCAGAAATTTCGATACATGGCCCGTCCTCCGGATGAGGCACTATTGGGCTGTTTGAAGATCGGCTGTACACGATCTTCAAACTGATCTCCGGTAAACCTTCAATTTCTGCAAGCGAATCTGTTGGAAAATTCACTCGCCATCATACTGATTCATTTGTGTGGTATTGTCTTAACCAAATTGTAACAAATAGACGGTTTGCTATTGCATAAAATGTAATAGTAATGTAAAATATTATTGATCATTTACGGAAGGGCGGAAGAACGATGAAGAAACTGACGGTACTGCTGATCGCAGCTGTGATGATGCTTTGCGCGTGCTTCGGGAACGCCGAAAAGGAAATCACGGAATATATGCGCGTCATAAACTGCGAGGAATGGGTCTCGCTGCGTGCGAAGCCTGATACAGACTCCAGACGCATTGCAAAGGTGAACCTTGGTGTAACGGTTTCCGGATGCGAAAAATACAATGCGAAATGGGTTAAGTGCGATTTTGACGGAAAAACAGGCTATATTCTGCTGAAATATCTTGAAAGTGTCGTGCCTGAGGAGGATGGCCCCGTAACGCCGCCTGAGGTACAGAGCGGCAATGAGGAGCACACGGAGCCTGCTCCCGGTGCCGGGGAGACGGTCGAACCTGAAGGGGAGGAGCCTTCCGGCGAGCAGGAAAACGCCGGGCAGGACAGTGTGTTTGCCACCACAAGATC
Source organism: uncultured Clostridia bacterium (assembly GCA_937886445.1). Taxonomy (GTDB): domain Bacteria; phylum Bacillota; class Clostridia; order Christensenellales; family Aristaeellaceae; genus ZC3RG03. The sequence continues at coordinate 21,804 of CALGBY010000091.1, forward strand.
CTACCACGCGTTTATTACCTATGAAGATATGAGCGCGGAGGGTAGCCTGTTCTTTGAACAGGACGATTACAGGATCTTTACGGCGAGGAACTATGATTTCGGCGGAGAAACGCTGAAAGTGGCATGCTACGGCATCGGCAATACACCGCTGTGGGGCTATGTGACCTCTGTGGAATATATGACCGAGCTGCAGCAGACGGATTGCTTCATCGGCGGTACACAGCAGGAACCCTGTGTGATGGTCTATAACAGCGAGCTGGGGCTCACCCGCATCAATATCCCCACCGGCGAGGATGTGTGGACGCTTTCGGCGGATACCGTAAGACTGGGTGCTTCCATCTGCCACTATACCGAGGAGGACGGCACGATGTACATTGCCGGCTATTACGGGCCGGATCCTGTTTGCATCAGCGCGAACGGAGAACTGCAATGGGAAAGCGACGCGGAAAACGAAGAGATCTACTGGCCGTACGCCATTCGTAAAACGGAGGAGGGCCTTACCGTGGATTATGACAGCGGTGATGAACAAAACCGCTGGGAAGTGGTGTATGACAGCGACGGTTATAAAAAGGACAGCCGGCTGATAAAGAGAAATGAATAATATTCCATGAGGTATATCGTAAAAAGCAAAAATATCGCTCCGGCATCATTTCGGGGATGAATGATGCCGGAGCGGTTTTTGTTTGTCGCGGATCGGATGCTTATCAGCTTCACGCCGTTTTTCAACGCGTTATCGCTGTATGCCGTGGTATCGTAACGGAATGCTGAGCCCCGTCCGGTCAGCCTTCATATATCAATGATCTGTCACAGGTAAAGGCTTTTCTGATTGGTATAGGTGACGAAGCCGGCGGGTGTTCCGGCGGGCTTTCGCACATAACGGCGTAGGGTATAATCCACCTGTACGCCGCTGCCTTTTCCCTTGGAATACTGAGCGGCCAGCCGTGCCGCGAAAAGGATATCATCATCGGATATCTCCCGGCTTCCGTCCGGATGCTCATGGCGGAGGATCACATGGCTTCCCGGAACATCCTTCGCGTGCAGCCACAGATCCTGCGGGTGTGAGGAAAGTGTGAGCTGCTCATTCTGCCGGCTGTTTTTCCCCACCAGCACGGTAAAGCCGTTGGGGGAGGTAAAGGAAAGCGGCTTGCCGGCCTTGCTTTCCTCCTTTCTCCTGTCCTTGCCGGGTCTGCCGGATTTTTTCGGTACGGAGGCGCGTATCAGCCCCGCCTGGGACAGCACGAAACGGACATCATTTAGATCCTCGGCGCTTTCGCACTTGTTCAGATCTTCCTCCGCGTTTTCCAGTATCTCGATCTCCTGCAGCGTTTTTTCAGCCTGCTCCTTTGCCATCACAGCGGCAGCGCGCGCCTTCCGGTAGCGCTTGAAATATTTCTGCGCGTTTTGGGCGGGCGTGAGTGCTTTATCCAGCGGGATGGTGATGGTTTCGCCGTTTTCACTGTACAGATCGGGGAGAGTGACGCTTTCGGCCCCCTTCGGCACCAGCCAGAGCTGCGCGTTCAGCTGCTCTCCGAAGATGCGAAGCTGATCGCTGTGCGCTCCCGCGTTTGCTTCCTCCTGCTGCAGTACCAGCTTTTTTTCTGCTTTTTCAAGCAATCCTTTTACGGTTTTTCGCATGCTGAGCGTGCGCTGGCGTATCCGTTCTTCTCTGTCGGCCCCGGAAAAGCAAAGATCGAGCGCTTCGCTCAGTGTGGCACAGGGGCGCTGCAGATCGGGACTGAGGGAAAAATAGGGGAAAGGCAGTATGTCCTTTACGGCGCCTGATTCCGAAAGCAGCACCTGCGGTTCTTTAAGCGCGGGCAGCCGCGCAAACAGATGATGCAGGCGCGCGGCGCACTCGGCAGCGTCAAGCCCGTCAAGACGCGTCTGTGTGCTTCCGGATACCCGGAAAGCCAGCTCGGCCGCTGTCTGGGCGGAAAGACCGCGCACCGTCTGCTGCAGCGCCTTTGCAAACATAAGATCGGGGGCGGATGAACGGAGCAATGAAAGAGCGCTTTGAAGCTCTTCCTCTGTGCATGAAAAAAGATCAAGCTTATCCTGAAGGGGAGGGAGAGTGAATCTGACCCCCGGAAGCGCCTGGCGAACACGGCTCATTTCATGGGTGACATGGCGGGCGGCATCCAGAATCACACCGTCCTGTACCAGCGTGAGGTTGCTGTGGTGTCCCATCACCTCAAGATAGATCTCCCTGTTTACGGTATCTCCCATTTCATTGAGGCAGGAAAAGGTGAAACGCAGTACCCGGTCTCCGTTCAGCTGCTCTGCCCTTTCAAAGCGGGCCGAGCCGAACAGCTTGCGGCACAGCATTAAAAATGAAGGCGCGTCCACGGGGCTGCGGTAACGGATGTCGGTGACATGCGCCCTTGCGAGGGAGGGTGCGCCGCAAAGGAGCAGGGGCCGGGTTTTTCCGCCGGAGTGAATGTAAAACAAAAGCATATCCTTTTCAGGCTGGGTGATCTTTTCCACTTTTCCGCCGGCGAAAAGCGTATCGATCTCCTGCACGGCGCAGCTGAGTGTAAGTCCGTCAAGCGGCATAGAATGACCTCCGTGTTCATCGGTTACGGGTTTATCATAGCACAGATGACTGTGATCATAAAGGATAACTTTTGATTTGACCTTTATTGCACTTGACAAAACCGTTCCCGGAGGCAATAATACCTGAGTAAACAAGCAAAGCCTCTGTACGGCGTGATAACAGACCCATGACCTGCCTTCCGGATGAGGCAGTGACGGGTGCTTGAAAAACGGCCGTGTACTACTATAAATAATACAGAGAAGAAGGAGAAACCATGACGGACAGAAATACGGTATCGGTTCGGCGGCAGGAGGATTATGAGCAAAGCTCCGTGGAAAGGCATGTATATGAGATGCTGGATGCCCTGGGCGTGGATAAGGACCTGAAGGCGGATACCCGCGTTTTGATCAAGCCCAATCTGCTGGCCGCGAGGCCGCCTGAAACGGCGGCCACCACTCATCCCGCCGTGCTGCTCGCGGCGGTGCGTTATGTGAAGGCACACGGTGTAAAGAGCATCACCGTGGCGGACAGCCCGGGAGGCATGTATACGGCGGCACTGCTGAAGAAGACATATAACGTATGCGGGCTGAACATACTGGAGAACGATGCCGTGCTGAATACGGATACCTCCGCCGGAGAACGCAACGGCTTTACGCTGATCAGACCGGTGCTGGAGGCCGATTATATCATCAACTGCGCGAAGCTGAAAACACACGGGCTGGCCGTGATGACCGCTGGGGTGAAAAACCTTTTTGGCTGCATTCCCGGGCTGAAAAAGCCGGAGGTCCACTGCGTAAAAAGTACGGCGGACAGCTTTGCCGAATATCTGATCCGTCTTTGCGATGAAGTAAAATGTGATGTTACGCTGCTGGACGCCGTGGAATGTATGGAAGGAAACGGCCCCGGCGGCGGTACGGTAAAGCACGGCGGATACCTGATGGCCTCCCGGTCTCCTTACGCGCTGGATGAACGGGCGGCGTATTTTATGGGGATCCTGCCTGATATGGTACCTGTGCTCCGCGCCGCCGGAAAGGCCGGAAGAATGCCCGGAAAAGTCGTTACGGAGGGTGATGAGCTGATCCCGTCAGACCCGCCCTTTGTGCTGCCGGACGCGGTGCTGAAGCAGGGGAGCCGGTTTTCGTTTATGCATTTGTTTCGCCGGGCCTGCGGCCGTGGCCAGGCTTTTCCTGAAGTGGACAGTGAAAAATGCATCGGGTGCGGACGATGCGCGGAAAGCTGTCCCCGCCATCTGATCGAGATCAGGGACCGCAAAGCCGTGATGAAACGCAGGGGCTGCATTTCGTGCTTCTGCTGTCAGGAAATGTGCCCCGTACGCGCCATATCGGCGCGCTGAGACGTTATCAACGAAAACAGGAAACTTTTATGGCGCGCAAAATATGAAAAATGACGGCCCTGAATCCGGAGAATATCGGCAAAAAGAGCCGGAAAGCAAAATGACGGCTTATCATTTATTGCTTCTGACATTAAAAATACGGTTGATATCTTGCCATTCTGTGCAGAGGATGCTATACTATATCCAGCACCGGGAAAACCGGAATATGCATATCTTTGAAAGGAGAAACCATCATGAAAAAGATCGTTGCCCTGCTTCTGGCGCTGGCGATGATGCTGAGCCTGACCTCCGTGCTCGCTGAAGATCACGAAGAAGTCACTCTGGATTGCCACGTCATCTGGTCCGCCGAGACTGAAGCGAACCGTGTACCCTTCCTGCAGACCATCGAAGAGTTCCAGGCTGCCTATCCCTGGATCCATGTGAACCTCGTTATGGATGAAGCCAACGCCTGGAAAGACGCCGGCGAAACCCTCGCTCTGAGCGATTCTCTGCCCGATGTATTCTACTGGAACGCCGGCGGCGTGCTTTGGAATCTCGTCAGCACCGGAGACATCCTGCCCCTGAATGATTATCTTACCGATGATATCATGGCCCGCATCGAAGGCGGCACCCTCACCGATATGACTTTCGACGGCAAGATCTATCAGCTGCCCTACACCAAGGCCTGCTCCTGCCTGTATTGCAACACCGAACTGTTTGACAAGTACAACGTGAAGATCCCCGAGACCTGGGAAGAACTGCTCACCGCCATCGAAGCCTTCAAGGCTGCCGGCGTGACTCCTATGACCGTTGGCGGCGCCGATCAGTGGCCCACCAATATGTACACCGATATCCTGGCTCTGCGTTTTGCCGGTGATGCCGCCTGCCGTGCCTGCTATTACAAGACCGAGGGCGCTACCTTCAAGACTCAGGATTGGGTGGACGGCACTGCCGCCTTCAAGCAGCTGATCGACATGGGCGCTTTCCCCGATGACGCTGCCTCCCTTACCCGTGACGAATCCGAAGTCGCGTACTTCGCGGGCGAGATCCCGATGTATGTACACGGCCAGTGGTTTGCGGGCTCTCTGTCTCCCGAAATGCAGCAGAAGGTAAAGGCTGTGAAGTTCCCCACCGTTGCCGGCAAGGGTACCGACAACCAGTGGATGGGCGGCGCTGCCGAGGGCTTCTGCGTATCTTCCTACACCGCGCATCCCGATGAGGCCTTCATCCTGTGCCAGTTCCTCGCCGAGGGTCTGTCCAAGAACGGCTTCATCTGCGGCGCCGGTCTGCCTGCCTGGAAGTATGACTTCTCCGCTTACACCGACATCAACCCCGTCCTTCTGCAGATCGTTGAAGCTACCGCTTCCGCGGAATCCTTCCTGCTGTGGGGCAACACCGCTCTTACCGGTGATGACGCTGTGCTCATCGGCGAGACTGTGTACGAAGTGCTGAACGGCGAACTCACTCCCGAAGAGTGGTGCGACGAAATGGAGACCATTTTCAACTAAGCACTGAGCAGCGGGGGGCACGGTTATTCCGCGCCCCCCGTTTTGTTAAAGGCAATACCGCATAAATGATTCAGCTTGCCGGCGAATTGTGCGGTACTGCCTGAAAATCGGATCATCGATCGGGCCGGATGCGCCGCATCTGGCCTGTTGGGCTGTAAAGCAGCCCGGGATAGGAGGTTTTCCCCCATGAAGCGTGTGCTGTCGAATAAGTGGAGCATCGCGGTGTTTGTATTGCCCACCGTGCTGTTCTTCACCTATATCGTCATTATTCCCATCATCAAAACCGCCGTATACAGTATGCTGAGCGAGATCCCCGCCATTGCAAAGGATGACTCACATTTTGTGTGGTTTGACAACTATGTGCAGATGTTTACGCCGGGAAAGCGAAATATGTGGTGGAATACCGACCTGGGTTCTTCTGCGGTGATCAATTCCCTCAAGTATGCCGCTGCCTCTGTGTTTATTCAACTGCCCTTCTCCATGCTGCTCGCGCTCATTATCGCCAACGGTGTGAAGGCGGAGGGCTTCTTCCGCAATGTGCTGTTCATCCCCGTGGTGATCTCTTCTGTAGTCGTCAGCCTGCTGTGGAGCAGGATCTACAAGGATCTGCTTCCCTCTGTGCTGGAGGCGCTCGGCATCGCGATGCCCAAGGGCGGTATCCTTGCGAACAAGGATACCAAAATGCTTGCTGTGTTCATTCCCAGTCTCTGGCAGTATGTCGGCTACCACATGCTGCTGATGTACGGCGCGCTGAAATCCATCCCCACCGATATCATTGAAGCCGCCACTGTGGACGGTGCCACCGGTGCCCGTCTGGCCTTCCGCATCCAGATCCCCATGATCAAGCCGATGCTGAAAGTGTGTCTTTCCTTCTCGCTGATCGGTTCCTTCAAGCTGTTCGATACCCCTTGGATCCTGCTTGAAAGAAGCAACAAATCACTTCCCGCGCTTTCCATGTATATTGAGATGTTCCAGAGCCATAAATACGCGTATGCCAGTGCCCAGGCAATGTTCATCGTGCTTGAATGTCTGGTGTTCACTGTTCTGCTTAACTTTATATTCAGAGACAAGGAAGGCCGTCCCGGCCGTCACGGAAAGGAGCTGACCGCGAAATGAAAAACAAAATGACGGTCGGCAAAGTGTTCGGATATATCCTTCTGGTCGTATGGGGGATCATTTCCCTCTTCCCGCTTTACTGGATGCTGGTAAGCTCCTTTAAAGACAATCAGGAGATCCTTTCAGGCGTCGGTCTGCCCACAAAGTGGCTTGTCGGGAATTACAAAACCGCGTGGGGCAGCGGAGACAGGATCAGCCTGTATCTGAAAAACAGCGTGATCGATACCGGCGTAACGCTTCTCATTACCGGCCTGCTCGGCTTTATGAGTGCCTACGGCCTGCTGCGTATGCGCTGGAAGGGGCAAAAGGTAGTATTTACCTATATCCTTACCGGTATGATGATTCCCATGCACGCGGCGCTTTATCCGCTTACCGTTACCCTGATGCCGCTCAGCAAAAGCCACCTTTCGCTGATCATTCCGTATGCCGCCTTCAATATCCCCATCACGGTTCTGATCCTGAGCGGATTCATCACCTCGATCCCTTATGAACTGGAAGAGGCTGCCTGTATAGACGGCGCGGGCATCTACCGCACGGCGTTCACGATCATTCTGCCCATGATGATCCCGGCCATCGCCACATCCGCCATCTTTGTTTTCCTGCAGGTGTGGAACGAGCTGCTGCTGGCTTCGATCTTTGCTTCCGGAAATCTGCTCACGCTCACGATGGGCATCAAGCAGATGAGCGGACAGTACCAGACGGATTACGGCGGGATGTGCGCGTCGCTGGTGATCGCCACATTGCCTTCGCTGATCCTGTACTGCTGCCTGAGCAAGCAGGTGCAGAAATCGCTTATCGTGGGAGCTGTAAAAGGCTGAATTTTCCGGATCAGACGCGTCGCGTCTGATCCGTTTTTTGACTTATCCGGTCTATATTGGTATTTTCTTAAGTAATGGCTGCAAAACAGCCATTTTTTTGCTTGCCAAAAGACTGGCTGTATAGTATAATAAATTGAATATACATGGTGATTTATCACCTTATGTATATACAATCCAGTTAATCTAATTCCGAAAGGAGAAAATACCCAATGGCAAAGAAGTATGTCTACCTGTTTACCGAAGGCAACGCCAACATGCGTGAGCTGCTCGGCGGCAAGGGCGCCAACCTGGCTGAAATGACCAACATCGGTCTGCCCGTACCCCAGGGCTTCACCATCACCACCGAAGCCTGCACCCAGTATTATGAGGACGGGCGCACCATCAACCCCGAAATCATGGCTGAGATCAAGAAGAACATTGCCGAAATGGAAAAGATCAACGGCAAGAAGTTCGGCGATCTTACCAACCCCCTGCTGGTTTCCGTGCGTTCCGGTGCCCGCGCTTCCATGCCCGGCATGATGGATACCATCCTGAACCTGGGTCTGAATGACGAAGTTTGCGCCGCGATGATCAAGGGCAATCCCGATCCCAAGTTCGAGCGCTTCGTATATGACAGCTACCGCCGCTTCATCCAGATGTATTCTGATGTTGTTATGGAAGTGGGCAAGAAGTACTTCGAGCAGCTGATCGACGAAAAGAAGGCCGAAAAGGGCGTCAAGTTCGATGTGGAACTGACTGCTGAAGATCTTAAGGATCTGGCCAAGAGCTTCAAGGCCGAATACAAGAACAAGATCGGTGAAGATTTCCCCTCCGATCCTCTCGTTCAGCTGGATGGCGCCATCCGTGCCGTATTCCGCAGCTGGGATAACCCCCGCGCCAATGTATACCGCCGCGATAACGATATCCCCTACAGCTGGGGTACCGCTGTTAACGTAATGCCCATGGTGTTCGGCAACCTGAACGACAATTCCGGTACCGGTGTTGCCTTCACCCGTGACCCCGCCACCGGCGAAAAGAAGCTGATGGGCGAGTTCCTGTTCAACGCTCAGGGCGAAGACGTTGTGGCCGGCGTACGTACTCCCATGCCCATCAACGAGATGGAGCAGAAGTTCCCCGAAGCCTACAAGGAATTCGTAAAGGTATGCCAGATCCTGGAAGACCGCTATCACGATATGCAGGATATGGAATTCACCGTTGAAAACGGCAAGCTGTACATGCTGCAGTGCCGCAACGGCAAGCGCACCGCTCAGGCCGCTCTGAAGATCGCCTGCGATCTCGTGGACGAAGGAATGAAGACCGAGGCTGAGGCCGTGGCCATGATCGATCCCCGCAACCTGGATACGCTGCTGCATCCCCAGTTTGACGCTGCCGCCCTTAAGAAGGCCGAAGCGATCGGCAAGGGCCTGGGCGCTTCTCCCGGCGCTGCCTGCGGCAAGGTCGTTTTCACTGCTGAAGACGCCGAAGCCTGGGCTGCCCGCGGCGAAAAGGTGCTGCTGGTTCGTCTTGAGACCAGCCCCGAAGATATCACCGGTATGAAGAGCGCTCAGGGTATCCTGACCGTTCGCGGCGGTATGACTTCTCACGCGGCCGTTGTAGCCCGCGGCATGGGTAAGTGCTGCGTTTCCGGCTGCGGCGCCATCGCGATGGACGAAGAAAACAAGCAGTTCACTCTGGCCGGCAAGACCTATCACGAGGGAGATTTCCTCTCCATCGACGGTACCTCCGGTAAGATCTACGACGGCATCATTCCCACCGTGGATGCTACCATCGCCGGCGAATTCGGCCGCATCATGGCTTGGGCCGACAAGTATCGCAAGCTGAAGGTACGCACCAATGCCGATACTCCCCGTGACGCCAAGAAGGCCCGCGAGCTGGGCGCTGAAGGCATCGGTCTGTGCCGCACCGAGCATATGTTCTTCGAAGCTGACCGTATCGCCGCTTTCCGCGAGATGATCTGCTCCGACACCGTTGAACAGCGTGAAGTGGCTCTTGACAAGATCCTGCCCTATCAGCAGAGCGACTTTGAGAAGCTGTATGAGGCCCTGGAAGGATATCCCGTATGCATCCGCTTCCTGGATCCCCCGCTTCATGAATTCGTTCCCACCACTGAAGAAGAAATCGAACTTCTCGCGAAGACTCAGGGCAAGTCCGTTGAGGACATCAAGAACCTGATCGCTTCTCTGCATGAGTTCAACCCCATGATGGGCCACCGCGGATGCCGTCTGGCTGTGACCTATCCTGAGATCGCCAAGATGCAGACCAAGGCTGTCATCCGTGCCGCCATCAATGTGAAGAAGGCTCATCCCGATTGGAACATCAAGCCCGAGATCATGATCCCGCTCGTATGCGAGATCAAGGAACTCAAGTTTGTCAAGAACGTTGTTGTTGAGACTGCCGATGCCGAGATCGCCGCTTCCGATATCAAGCTTGAGTACGAAGTGGGCACCATGATCGAGATCCCGCGCGCCGCTCTGACTGCTGATGAGATCGCCAAGGAAGCTGACTTCTTCTGCTTCGGAACGAACGACCTGACTCAGATGACCTTCGGCTTCAGCCGTGACGACGCCGGCAAGTTCCTGGGTGCCTACTACGACACCAAGATCTTCGAAAGCGATCCCTTCGCCCGTCTGGATCAGACCGGTGTTGGCAAGCTGATGAACATGGCCATCGAACTGGGCCGTCCCGTGAACCCCAAGCTGCATGTAGGCATCTGCGGCGAGCACGGCGGCGATCCCACTTCTGTGGAATTCTGCCACAAGATCGGCCTGGACTATGTGTCCTGCAGCCCGTTCCGTGTACCGATCGCCCGTCTGGCCGCTGCTCAGGCTGCGATCAAGGATATGTAATCTGTAACCGGAAACACCTGTTCCTGCAGGGTTTCTGATCACTAAATAAAAGGGGGCTGTTGCAGAAGCAAAAATCTGCAATAGCCTCTTTTTCTGTGGATAACTTG